>CAYSTH010000019.1:0-4894 GCA_964433995.1 uncultured Francisellaceae bacterium
TCATCCTGTTAATAAAACCAGTTTTATGACGAATTGCTGACAATCCGCTTAGCTTATTATAGAATAGATAAATTAGACGATTTTTGTCGATGTGACCTTCAGGCCAATAATACCAACCATGATGGTTATAAAAAATACTATTTGCAATATATTTACTTTTTCATTAAATAAGAAAATACCACCAATAAAAGCCCCCATCGCACCTATACCGACCCATATTGTGTAAGAAATGCTTAGTGGAATGTGTTTAACCGCAAGTGCTAGAAGATAAACACTTAAAGCCATAAAGATGATAGTGACTACGGTAATAAAAGGCTTAGTTAAACCATTTGAATATTTTAAACCCAAAGCCCAAACAATTTCACAAATACCCGCTGTAATCAAAAATATCCAACTTAACATCCTTATTCTCCTGACGTAACTTAAACTGAATTTTTGTAAAGCATTTTTAACGCTTCTGCTATATAGCCATTATATTCTGGAAAAGCTTCTATACCTTTACAAGATTTAATTCGAGCAAAGCTTAAAGCAAATACAAAACGTCCTAATTTTTTTGCTATGTTAAAAGCTGCACGTAAATTTTCTGATGTAATAGATATTTGCCAAGGCATCATATAACTATCATAAAGTACGGTATAACGTAGATCTCCTTGATCTACACCATGATGGCGTTTCGCACTATATAAAAAAGAAGCTAATGAAAAAAAAGGATTTGTAATAGTCGCATCGCCAAAATCATGCAACATAATTTTATTGTGTTGAATAAGAATATTGTTATCTTGAAAATCGCCATGCTCTAAAGTTTCTGGAATATTAAAGCTCGCAAGCTCAGCACATAAAGAAACAAAAGTAGGATAAAAGTTTTTTAAGTTTCGAAGATCTTGGTCTGCCAGGCCATCTTTTTTTAACATGGCTTCTTGGCTAATAAAGTGGGTATATAACTCCGGCAATTTTTCTATCCGCCAATCATGAATTCCCATGCCCAGTAACTGAGGAGCATAAGGAATACATTTTATTTGCAAATTCGCATAGGTATTTAATGCCTGACTCGATAAAGAGAGTTCATAACTTATTTTTAGCTTATCTCTTAGTGTTTCCCCACCATCTTCCATCAAAAAACATCGCTTTTCATTATTGATAGCAATCACTTTAGGGATACACTGTATACCAACACTATCTAGAAAATGGAGCAACTCAGCTTCTTGTGAAAAAAGCTCTGCCGTTATTTTTAAATAAATTTTACCGCGGTTTGTCTGAAGCATAGCCACCTCTGACCAAGGCATACTACGAACCTTTTGTGGCTCTGCTAAAATCGTATAACCTAAATGAGTCAGGCTCTTTTTTGCCCAAACAACAATTTCATTATTTATCATCATGTTTCTCTTTTACAAAAGTTCCGTCATGGAACTCTTGAAAAGCAGTTTTTAATTCTTGTTGACTATTCATCACGATAGGACCATACCAAGCAATAGGCTCTTTTAATGGCCTCCCGGAAATTAACAAGAAACGAACGCTATCACTGTCTGTAGAAACGGTTATTTTGCTGCCTGCGTTATATAAAACGAATGTGCCATCTATACATGCACAGGGAGGCTCCATATCAAAATAATTAAGACCTAAAGCTTCATGTGAGAAGGGTGACTTTTTAGGGTCAAAATAACCTTTGCCAGCTATCACATAAGCAAATACAGTATGATCAGATTTAAAAGTACGGTGAAAAACTTTTCCTGCAGGAATTTCAACATCTAAAAATTCAGGCTCAGCTAGAATATCTGTCACTGGCCCTGCTATTCCGTCGACTACGCCACATATGACACGTATTTTAATCCCTTCAGGTGTTGTCACAATAGGGATAGTCTTATTTTTTACCTCTTGATAACGAGGAGGCATCATTTTATTTTTAGCCGGTAAATTAGCCCATAATTGAAATCCAAGCATTTCTCCTTTACGATTTCCTTTTGGCATTTCTTGATGGATAATGCCACTTCCAGCTGTCATCCATTGAACGTCTCCAGCATTAATATATCCTCTATTACCAAGGCTATCTCCATGCTCCACATCACCATCTAACACATAGGTAATTGTTTCAATACCTCTGTGCGGATGCCAAGGAAAACCTAATTTATAATCTTCTGGATTTTCTGAACGAAAATCATCTAATAATAAAAAAGGGTCTAATAATGGAACGTCATGAAAGCCGAAAACACGTTTTAAATGAACCCCTGCGCCTTCAATAACTGGCTGGCTTTTCCACACTTTCTTAATTGTTTTTAAAATATGTTCCGTCATGTCAATCTCCGATTATGTCCATATCGTATTGTCACTAACCATTTTCCAATGTTAACTCTGTCTCTTTGTTTTTAACATCAATGACTTTTGCGACACAAGTATCGGACCATACATTTAAAGCTGTCTCAACCATATCGATGACAGCATAAAACGGTAAAATAAGCCCTAGTAAGGCAATGGGCACATCCATACTTGTGAGTAAGCTCGCGCTTAAAAAGAAACACCCCATTGGCACGCCTGCATTGCCTATTGCAGCAATGGTAGAAATGATTATCCATAACAACATTGTTGCAAAACCAATTTCCATGCCATTATTTTGCATAAGAAAAATAACGGTTGTAAAAATAAAAGCAGCACAACCATTCATATTAATCGCTGTGCAAAGAGGAAGCACAAAACGACTCACTGTAGGAGAAACACCTAAATTTTTCTCGGCTGTTTCCATGGTGACGGGTAAAGTTGCCGCAGAAGATTTAGTAAAAAATGCCATTGATAATGCCGGCATCATGCCATGCATCGCTTTATATGGACGAACTTTATTGAAATATAAAAACAAGGGTAAAATAATAAAGCCTTGTATCATATTCGCCAATACAACGACTGCTAAATACCCACCCAAACCACTAATATCTACGCCGCTTTTTAACTGAACCACTGTTGTGGTAATAAAACCATATAATGCCACTGGGATAATTTTGACCACCCAACCGGTAATCACAAGAAAAATACCATGCGCACCTTTAAAAAAGTGGGTGATCGCAATTCTTGATTCCGCAACAGGAATATGCCTGATTGCTAAACCCAAAACAATACTCACAAATAAAGCGGCCATAACATGATGATTTAAAAATGGTGAAAAAATACTTTCTGGCACTAAATTGCTTAAAAAATCGATATACGTTCCATTAGACACAGTCGAAGGTTGTGTTAGGGTATTAAAAGCAAGTGTTGAAATATTTTTAGGCGCTATCAATAAATATAAAACAAAGGCAACACTGGCCGCAATCACGGTTGTGCTAATCGTATATTTCAGCGTTTTTTGCCATATGCGCTTCATCTGAGTATCGGCATTATATTGCGACAATGTGACAATAATAGACAAGGCAATAATCGGTAAACTAATGCATTTGAATATTTTGATAAAAATATCTGATATAAACTGTCCTAACGCTTGTAATTCAAGTATTTCAGACCAACCACTTATGATGCCTAAAGCAATTGCAATAAAATAAATAATGACCATGTTTGGACGTTTTTTATGGTGGTTATGGCTTGGATCTGCGCACATGGTATCCTCGTGGTGATTCTATAGTGTGTTTATTTAAATAAAGCCTGAGAAATAAACTGGCAACTAGCAACAACAATCGCTAGAACAGAAAAAGAAAGCATTTTTTGATATGAGGCGCTTTATCACGATTAAATACACCCTTAGATCCTCTGTTTTGACTACGTGTACACTATATATAGTATAACAACAGTCATCACTCTATCAAACTTCATACAGGCCGTAAATATGATTTTTAAACAAAGGCTTAAATCCTAACTGTTGATAAATCGATAACCCCGATTCAGAGGCTTCAAGAAAGCAATCTGTTGCCCCCAGCTTTTTAGCTTCTAATAGGGCGTGTTGCATTAATTTTGTCGCATATCCCCTTCCTTGAAACTCAGGCAAAGTCCCCACATCGTCAATACGAGCCATTTTATTATTCAGCGATAGCGTCATTGAAGCGATAGGCTTATTATTTTGATATAAACTGAAATGATGTAATTTGATATTTTTTTTCAGCGCCTGTTCATGTGTTTTGGCATATTGCTCAGTAATATTAAATGTAGAACCAAAAGCTGAAATTAAAGGCACCAGCCATTGCTCTAGATGATTATTATTCTCTTTAATTTCTATTTTTTCATTTAAACCATTTTGATTTTTTAGAACAAGATTATTCAATGACAACGCCATCGCAACTGAAGTTTCTTTACGCTCATACCCTAAATTTTTGAATGTCTTTTCAATTACAGTAGAACAATATTCTTCGGGTATTAAGATAATAAAAGGTAATTTATCTTGATCATAAAAAATTTTAGCTTGATTTAATATTTTTTCTAATGAGGTGACTCTTTTGTCAATATAAACCAAATTGAGGTCTGCAACTTGCACGCCAGTCATGTACGCAATCGCGTTTGAATCTATTTCCAAGAGTTTGCAAGAAATATTTTTAAAAAAGTAGTTTTCAGCTTGACGAAATTTTTGTATTGATATGTCCATTGCTATTTATTGTCCGTTATTTGGTTGCTCTTTCTAGCTTACAGCATTCTCCCTCACTATTCCATTTTACCCAATACTCACTAACTAACTACTTCAGAAATATACCGAAAACGAGGTACTGTCTTTGCATCTACTTGAATTTGTTCTAAAAACATTTCAAGAGGACGCACCCAAAGCTCCCTCTCTCCATATAAAGCACGATACACCACCAGATTTTCTAATGTCTCAGTATGTCTGGCGACATCTAATACTTCGTAAAAATTACCCTTATAATGCTGATAAATGCCTTTTTTGCAACTCACACTTTCCTCACTTTCTTTTATTCAATATACTTTGCCCCAA
>CAYSTH010000019.1:4994-22138 GCA_964433995.1 uncultured Francisellaceae bacterium
TTTTTTGCAACTCACACTTTCCTCACTTTCTTTTATTCAATATACTTTGCCCCAACATACAACTGATTCAAAAAATAAGCTCTACTTTGTTAACTTAGGTGGCTACGATAAAAATCAATTCACCGAGCTGCATCAAAATATTTTTGTTGTTGCTGAAAATGATCAGCAAGCAAAACTCAAAGCCGTGGCCACTATTCAAAACTGGGAATCACCCCACCGTGATTATTTGTTCGAAGCAGAAAGTATCGTTAATTTGAATACAGTGCTCTCAAACCAAGATATTCATATCCATCTCCACCCTAGTCAAGCTGCTATTCCTTTTGAATTTACTTGTTTATATACACCTATTGGCGCTTTTTAGTGGTTGACCGACGAACGGTATCAATTAGCCCTTGAAATGAGTTATCAAACAAACAATAATACACCCCTAAATAAAATCATTTAAATAACTTATTTGAGTTTAAGGGTTATGTATGAAAACACTCACTAATGTAAATCAATTGTCCTCAGTTAACGGCGGCGTCGGCTTTGGCTTAATCACAACTGGCATGTTGTTATCAAATACCATGAGCATGGCCTATGGCGAGGGATTAATTTCTTATGATACCTATTGCACCTCAATGGTTGCTGCTAGCACCATTACCTTAACAGGTACCACTTGCTTATATCTAGAAGGCTGCCGAGACGGCAAAAATATGACTAAAAGCATTATTAATACTGTTTTAGACATATTTTAAAATAGGAAAATTTTAACATGAAAACACTAACAGCAAATCAAACTTCTTCTGTTTCAGGAGCTGGAACGCATTTAACGAACACAAGCTCACTTTTGTTATCAATGGGCTTTCTACTAACGGGGCTGGCGGGTAAACTTAACCATACTGAAACATGTCAAAATCCTGACAGCCAATACAACTTCAGCAGACCAGGCGATGTTCCAATGTTAGCGGGAATAGCATTAACGGGTGCTGGTGCTCTAGGACTATACCTTTCTGGCTACGAAGATGGTAATAATAAAAACTCTCCTTTTTTAAATAACATCTTTGATAACAGAACAATTCAAGTAGCATTCTAAAAAGCTCATCGTTATGACAAAAATCGGAGCGATACTCACCAATCGCTCCGATTTTTTATTTAAACCGTCATGATTTTTTTATACTCTTTCATTCGTTCATTTTTTTCATGATATCCCATCATAAAAAATCCTATTGCACCTATCAATAAAGTAATAGGAATCACGCTTATGCCATAAGAAAAGGCATGTACTTGATTCAGATCGCTGTAAAAATTGATCACGATACCAATCACACTATGAAATAAATATCCAAAACTCATGATAATCATATTGGTAATGGCAGTCGTTAATCCCACAATATGATCAGGCACATAAGTTGATGCCTTGTATATTGCTAAAATTTGATAAGCGCAACATATGCCCACCATAAAAAAGCTGATGGTCATCATATTGATATTTAAAAAACCTGCTACCAATAACCCAAAAACAAGTAACATCATCACACCTGACAATGAAATGGTGCCAAAATAATGCCCTGTTTTTTCTGCAATTCGGCTTAATACAGGGGCAAAACACATGCCAAAGTAAATCAAAGAGGTCAAATAATTTGAAGTATGGCTGTCTAGTCCATAAGCTTGTTTTAGATATTCAGAACCCCAGGCATCGGCAAAACCTTCCATAGGTCCTACCATCATACCTGCTAGAAAACAGATTAATAATACCTTGCGGTTCATCAACACTGTTTTGATATCTGCCAAAATGGTGCTTTTAGAAGAAGACTGCATTTCTGGCACTATCCAATAGGTGACAACTGCAAACAATATTCCAACTAAAGCAAAAACTTCTACTACCGCTTTATAGCCATAAGATTCACATAAATAATTAACTGGCATGCCACCATAGATTGCTCCAATAAGACCTATTGTGACCGAAAAGCTTAGCATTCTTGCAAAATGTTCTTCTTTAAACATCATCCGAATAATTTTGAATGTACTTAAAATAGCCGCAGAAGATCCAACACCTACTAACATTCTGCCTATAACAGGATAAACCCAGTGTTCTGAATAGATAATCGGTAATAATCCTATCACAGTCAATAAGATACAAGCGCTCATGATTTTTTTTGGTCCAAATCTATCGAGCATGATACCGATAGGCAAATGCATTAAACAATAACCAATATAATATGCACCTGAAAACTGACCAAAAATAACCGCGTCTATACTAAATTCTCGCATAATATCTGGTAACAGGATATTTGGCATCACTCTTAAAACATATTGATAAGCATAGAAAATGGAGGCGATTAGCCATACGCACCATGCCATCTGTCGAGAAGTAGACATAACATAACCCCTAAAGCTTTGTGTGTTTAGATTAAAAAATAAATATAGAATGTATGAAAAAAAGAATGTGCTCCGCCTTAGCGGAGGAGAAGACCACTTAAAAGAGGAAATTGATTTAAGATAACATAACCAAAAAACATTATTGCAATACTCTTGGGTTTAAGCTAAAAAACTAATATTTGTCTAGCCTTTCACTCTACAAGCATGCCAACCCACCTGTCAAGGTAATATTTCAAAAAATAATCACTCTTATCCTCAAAATATTCACTTTCATCTGACCTACTTTGCAAAATACCCAAGCATCGACTGATATATACTCAAAAATGTCATGCAGGTAAAAGTACGAGTGAGGGCTGAGAAAAAATGAAATCATGTTTTTTTGCCCTCATCCGGCCTTTCAGGCCACCTTCTCCCGCTATCATTCGCTACGCTCCTTGCGGTAGAAGGGATAAAGCCACATCGTGCCAAATATTAGCATCTGAAAAATTCAAGTATTTATTATTAAGACAGTGCTGGTGCTTTAGCCTCTGATTTGAAGCTTTGCAACATGATTTTGATAACCTGTACACCAAGGTAAAACAAAGGTGTGCTCATAATGGTAAAAAATAATTTCCATGAATAGCTATTGATAATAAGATTTTGCCATTGATTGCTGGGTAGCACATCGAACACAGTGAGTATGGTAATCACAATGCAAGTATCAACCAGTAAAGAACATGCCGTGCTTACATTATTTCTAAGCCACAAATATTTCCCTTTTGTTCGTTCTTTGATAAATAAATATAAAGAAATATCGACTGCTTGTGCAATATAACAAGCTATCATAGAACCCAAAAAGGCCACTGAATAAAAACCAAACATCTGCTGGAATGCCATATCGTCTATTTTCGACCAAGATGTTGCCGGTAATGCATTCATCAACATTAAAATCAACGCCACCATCGCATTCATCACAAGCGCAAATCGTACACAAAATGTTGCTCTTTCTTTACCATAAAATTCGGCAATTAAATCACTCATTAAAAAAGTCAGTGGGTATAAAATAGCCCCTACGGACAATTCAAAAGTATGTACCATTGGAACAGACAAAGACACAAATTTTTGATAAGTTAAATTACCCAAAACAATTAAGGTACAAAACATCACACAAAGGCTTGTATAAATTTTATGATAACGATTCATATTTTATTCATCCTGTTGCATTGATAAACAACTTACTTTTATTTTTAGTAAGACCTAGCATTATCTTTTCAGCAATTTTTTCTGCTGTAAAATCAAAATATTGTGCCACCCTTTCGGCGCTATCTGACAATCCAAAATCTGTTACTGATATAGCCAATCCATCTTTTCCTATAAATTTATGCCATATTAAGCTATTTCCAGCTTCAATACTAACAGATAAAGTCGCATTATGATCTAAAATTTTAGATTGATAACTTTTTGATTCTAAATCAAATATTTCAAAACAAGGTACAGAAGTAACTCTTACTATTAGTTTATTTTTTTCTAATAAAAAGCTCGTATCTAAAGCCAAGCTCACTTCTGAACCTGAAGCATAAATAACAATATCAGGGTTGACACAATCACGGATAATATAAGCACCTCTGGCCACTGAATTATCATATGTCCTTACAATATTTAGGGATTTTAAATTCTGACGTGCTAATGCAATAATCGTCGGACCTTGATGAGATAATGCTAATTGCCATGCGAATTTGATTTCTTGTGCGTCTGCGGGCCTAACAACCCATGTGTTAGGTGTGGATCTAAACATGGCAAGTTGTTCAATCGGTTGATGAGTCGGTCCATCTTCTCCTAACAAAATAGAGTCATGGGAAAAGCTACAAATCACCTGTAGCTTCATCATGGCGGCAAAACGTAACCCTGGTTTTAAATAGTCTGAAAAGGCTAAAAAACCCCCTATAACGGGAATAATTTCGTTGGTTTGAGCTAACCCATTGGCTATGGCACTCATTGCAAATTCTCTTACACCAAACTTAATATTTCTCCCTAAGTAAGCAGGTGAAGAAATAACCCCCATATTTTTTAAAAGACTCCCGTCAGAACTGGCGGAATCTGCAGAACCACTGTAGATACTATGAAGATTTTTTGCCAAATAATTCAGCACTTCTTGAGACAAAAATCTACCTGGCTGCTCTTCTGTTTCATACTTAAAAACATCTAATAAATTTTTTAGATTTATATTCTTTTTTGGCTCTGTTTTTAATATTATTTTATTTTTTATTTTTTCTTGTTTTTTAGCAAAAAAATCATAAATTTCTTGTTCTATTTTCCATGAATGGTAGCCAGGCAATATATGTTTTTGTGCCTCATCTGCTTCAAGTGAAGAGAGTTGACCACTATGTGCAGATACCGTCCCGCTTGATAATAATCCTTTCCCAATTTTGGTATTTGCTACAATCAACACTGGTTTTTCTTGAAAATGTCTTAAAGGAGAAAATAGATTGTCTATTTGTTCAAAATTATGCCCATCAATTTCAAATACTTCAAAATTCATTGCTTTATATAATTCAAGGTAATTTGTTGAAGAGCTTTCATCAATACGTCCATCTAAAGAGATTTGGTTCGCATCATAGACTAAAATCAAATTATTTAACTTAAGATGTCCCGCGAGTTGAGCTGCCTCATAACTTACGCCTTCCATAAAACAACCATCTCCACCAATCGCTATGATTTTTTCATCAAATAGCTCAGAATGATGTTGATAATGCTGATTGGCTAATATTTTTTGCCCTAACGCTATGCCCACCGCGTTTGCAATACCATATCCATCGGCGCCAGTAGTCGTTTCTATTCCTAAAAGAGGATGGTAAATAGGGTGAGAACTTGCTTTTATGCTTCCTTGCCTATGATTTTTCAAGTCCTCTATAGAAATATCATATCCGGCCATATGCAATAAAATAAGTTGGCCCAATGCACCGTGCCCAGCTGACAAGATAAACCTGTCTCTGTTTATCCAATTTGGCGCCTGATGATGATATTGCATAAAATGACCATAAAGATACGCCAATAATTCTGCACATCCCATTGTCATGCCAAGATGACCTGAGCCCGCTTTTAATACCGCATCTATTGCTATGTTTCTTAAATAATCTGCAATATTTTGCCATTCAGCATATTTTTTCATACATTATCAAATACTTTTTGATGATAAGCATCATTCCAAAAATGCCATTCTAAACAAGCGCCAGTATAAAAAGTCTTTTGCATTTTTTCTTTGGTTTCATTTGAGGCCTTTTCAGCTAACAAATCAAATAATGCTATCATTTCATCCACTGTTTTTTTAAAATCATCACCTGAATAGGTTTCAATCCATCTGGCATATCGATTATCTTTGACGGTATGTTGTGTGATGTATAAACCTACCTCATGGTATATCCAAAAACACGGTAACATAGCTGCAACCCCTACTTCAAAGGGCTCATGTGTACAATGTTTAAACAAAAATGTTGTATAGCTCAAGGTGGCGAGTGATAGTTTGTCAGACAAATCAAGATGCGCGTCTTTAATGAAAAAATGATGCACAATATCTTGTTCTACAACAAAAACACCCTCTGCATATTGAATAAATGTTCTCACGTATTCAAGAGGTGCTTTAGAAGCTAAAAGCGCTAAACATCTTGCAAAATCATTCAAATATAAAACATCTTGTTGAATATAATATGCAAATTTGTCTGATTCTAGCTTTCCTGACATTAATTCTTGATTAAAGGGATGCTGCTTAATCGATTCAATAATTTTGCTGGTATTTTTCCAAACTTCTTGTGAAAATTTCATTTTATTATCTACCAAATATTGTAAAAATGATGTACAGGACCTTGACCTAAACCGACAGAATTATCTTTTGATGCCAACATGGCATGATATAAATAATTTTTTGCTTGTTCGCAAGCTGTTAATAAACTAGTGCCTTGTGCTAAAAAAGCACAAATCGCTGCAGATAATGTACAACCTGTGCCATGAGTGTTTTTAGATTGAATGCGAGCAGATTTTAACCAAACTTGATATTGAGAAGTAATAAATAAATCATTAGATTCTTCACTTTTTTCAGCGTGCCCACCCTTTAATAAAACGGCTTGTGGACCTAAATTAAGTAATTCATTGGCTAGATTTTCAAATTCAACTGTACCTTGGCATAAAGTTTCTGCTTCAGGAATATTAGGGGTGATAACAGTTGCTAAAGGAATGAGTTTATTTTTTAGTGTTTGTATTGCCTCTGGCTGTAATAATGCATCACCACTTTTGGCCATCATGACAGGATCTAACACGATAGGAATATTTTTTGCGTATTTTTCTAAAAAATGAGCGACTGTTTCAATAATCTCTCTAGAAAACAACATGCCTATTTTAATACTGTCTGGCATAATATCATCAAATATAGCTTCTAATTGTTGTTGTATGGCTTTAACCGGAATATCATAACAACTTCTCACACCACAGGTATTTTGCACTGGCAATGCCGTTAACACCGTCATTCCATAACAACCCAAAGCAGAAAATGTTTTGAGATCTGCCTGAATACCTGCTCCACCTGAACCATCGAACCCTGCAATAGACAGGCATTTATATTTCATCAAAACTCTCCGAAATGTGAAAAAGGTTTTAGTTCTAAATCAATGACTTTATCTTCAGCTAATAAACTCACACCTGTGCCATTAGATATTTTTCCAATCTGACGAATCTCATCGTTAAACTTTTCTTTAAAATCATGAGATAACTTTTGAAAATGATCCGCACTCACTGTAAAAAGTAGGCCATAATCTTCACCGCCTGTTAACATCACATTTTGTGGCAGAATTTCTAACTGATGACATGCTGCGATAAATGTTTCATTTGGTTTCAGATTACTTAACTCGATATTTCCCTGAACATTTGAAGCTTGGCATAAACGTTTTAAATCAATATACAAACCATCAGATATATCCATCATAGATGTCACTCTTGTTTGCTGACCTAGCCATTGCCCTTGCTTATTTTTAGCTGTTGGTTTTAAAAAAGTATTTTGATATTTTTCAAACCCAGTTAGTTTTTTTTCAAGAGACATTAAACCTAAGTGGGCATAACCTAAATGGCCTATCATGCAAATTAAATCGCCCGATTGAGCAGTTGTTCTGTATTTTATGCAAGTATTATTGACTGTACCTATAGCAGTTACACTAATCAATAATTTATCTGGTGATTTAGTGGTATCACCTCCAATTAAGATAACTGATGCCTTTAAACAAGCTTGAGTGAAAAATTCAAGAAAATCTTGAGCATATTTTTCTAGATTTTCGGGTATAGAAATGCCTAGCATAATAAACAGAGGTGTTGCTCCCATTGCAGCAACATCACTTAAATTAACATGCAAGGCTTTATGAGCTAAATCTTCAGGACGATAATACGATGTTCTAAAATGCACATCTTCGACCAATAAATCTTTTGTTAATACAAAGCTGGATTGCTCATTTTGAGATATCACAGCAGCATCATCCCCAATAAAATCTGGAAAGCTAGATTTTAATTTATTGACTATATCCGCTTCATTTAGCATATTAAATTCTTCTTTTTATTAAAATCAGTATTATAAATATTATCAATAAATGTGGTTCTAAAAGAACCAGGCAAGTTTGTTTGTTTTTCTGTCAGAGTGCCACATAATCCAAAATATAAAGTCGCTAATTTCGCACTTGCAAATGCATCGCTTAGCACACCTCTAAATGCTGCTATCACCGCGGTTAGCGTGCATCCCATACCTGTGATAAGTGGCATAATAGCTGAGCCAAAATGAATTTCTGTTTCTTGTGCGCCATCTGTTATAAAATCAACCTCACCACTCACTACCACCACACACTTTAGTTTTTGAGCTAAATGTCGAGCAGCATCTTTGGCTTCTAAGGTTGAGTGTCTGGATTCTACGCCTAGTGTTTCGCTGTTTATTTTTTCTAAGGCTAAAATTTCACTGGCATTCCCTCTGATAATATCAGCATGAACCATTAACTCTTGTGCTGTATTGGTGCGAATAGCACTACAACCAGCACCCACAGGATCTAAAATCACTGGCTTTTTATAAGATTTTGCCAATTTAACTACTTCATGACAGCGTGTGATAAATAAATTATCTAAAGTACCAATATTAAGATTAATCGCATGCGAAATAGACACGAGCTCTTCTAGTTCTTCATCACATACGGACATAATGGGTGCTGCACCCAATGCAAGTAAAGTGTTCGCCATAAAATCCATGGTTACCAAATTGGTTAAATTTAAGACCAATGGCTTATTTTTTTTTATTTCAATTAAGATATTTTCAAGTGGATGGCTATTTATCATGATGCCTCTATCGTTTGTCTTAATTGCTGAGTCATTGTTTTTGGATTTTGTATGTCAACATGAAAAACGCCTATTGCAGCAATGCCGTGTGCTCCTGATTGAACTACTTGTGACACATTATTTTGATCTATGCCGCCTATCGCAATAATAAGATGAGACGTTAAAGCCGCTAATTGCTTTAAACCTTCACAACCCCATACAGTTGCTACATTTGATTTATTATTTGTGGGAAAAATTGCCCCAACACCGACATAATCTATCGGGAGCGTATTTGCAATCAACAGTTGCTCAATAGAATCTATCGTGATGCCTATAATTTTATTACTGCCTAACATTTCACGTGCTTTTAAAATATTGCCATCAGATTGTCCTAAATGTACGCCTGCAGCATTTAATTCAAAGGCTAATTCGACATTGTCATTAATAATGAGTGGAATATTATAGGGCGATAATATATTTTGAAGCTGTTTGCCAAATTCAAGCAATTCAGCATAATTTAGCTTTTTTTCACGAAGCTGTACTGCTGTAATGCCAGATTGTGCGCATTGATCAATAAAGTGTAAATATTTATCTAAGGGAATGTTTTGCCGGTTGGTAACTAGGGTGAGCTTATAAAAATCATCTTTCATTTTCTTTCTCTATATAAATAGCAAAAAAAGAAGAGAAAACAAAAGCAAAAAGGCTTCATTCTCCCTCCGCAGGCATTAACCAGTGCAGGTTTTAAGGGTGTATCTCAGCCAAAATTGCTCATTATTTGAGCAATTTTAGCACCCCTGATGAATTAAAATTCTGAGGCCATCATATCGAAATGATCACTGATGTCAAGTTATTTTTCTAAAGCTTTAATAACGCTTGTAACATGTTCTTCTATATTACCATTATCTGAACTAGTCGAAAAATGTGATACTTTTTCATAAAATGCATCTTGCTCATGATGAAGCTTATCTAAAAATGCCTTGTAATCAGTCATTGGCAATAAAGGACGATTGGTAGAAATTCGTTCTAATTGTACTTTTGTACTGACTTTTAAATAAACTGTAAATTCAGAAGCGAGCAATGTTCTATTTTTTTCATCACACACAATACTGTCATCTGTAGCCACAACAATATTTTCTTGTTTGATTTGCGCTGATAAAATATCCGATAAAGAATGATAAAAAGCTTCTTTACCCTGATCACCTAATATTTCACTCAAACCACGCCCGACCGTGGGTGCTAATGCAAAATCAGCATCCACAAATTTCCACCCTAGTTTTTTTGCTAGTGCTTGAGCCAGTACACCCTTACCAGCGCCGGAATGCCCCACAATAAAAATGCGTTTTGGTTTTGCCATATTGGGATGTCCTTATTTATTTTATAAATATATAAGTTTTAATTATAACTTATTATGTAAACTGCATGCAGCTATCACTCTACCATAAGTTACAATAAGTGTAACCTAGTGTAGAGTTAGGCGTGAAAATTAACCGCAAATTTAACCTACTGATATTATTATATTAAAAGGTATATAAAGATTATGGGCATGATTATTCAAACAGACAGGCTTATTTTAAGAACTTGGCAAAAAAATGATACTCAAGCTTATTTTGATATGAATCAAGATCCTAAAGTCATTGAACACCTGCTAGGTGCTTTAACGATGGAGCAAGTCACTGATTTTATGATAGCTAAAAATCAACAACAACAAGAACGTGGTTATACTTTATGGGCAGTTGAACTTAAAAAAACGAGTGCGTTTATTGGTTTCATAGGGTTAAATTATACCGATTGGCCTGCTCATTTTACACCAGCAGTCGAAATAGGTTGGCGCTTAGCGCCATCCTATTGGCACCAAGGCTATGCGACTGAAGGTGCTAAAGCTTGTTTAGACTTTGGCTTGAATAAAATCGGATTGAAAGAAATCGTCTCTTTTACCGTACCTGCTAACCTCGCTTCTATTAAAGTAATGGAAAAAATAGGTATGACTACAAACGTTAAAGATAATTTTTTACACCCAAATATATCTAAAAATCATCCTTTATCGCAGCATATTTTGTATCGAATCAAAAAAGAGGCATAAATGTTTTCTATTGCTAAAAGCTTAAAAACTGTTTTACCTTTTTTTTGGCATCGTAAACCACTCAAGCACAAACTATTCATCATATTGGCGATTAATTTAGTCGTTTTGACTATTATATTAAATCTCAGCGTACCTATTGTCTTCAAAAAGATTGTGAATAACTTCACGGAATATACAGATTCAAAACATAACCTTACCCTTATTTTATTAGTGAGTTATGGTATTTTTTGGACTTTCGCAACTCTTTTCGAAAAATTAAGAGAAATGGTTTTTTTCAAGCCTACATCAACTGCGATAACCGATTATTCAATAGAAGTATTTAAGCACATTCATTCTCTCAGTCTAAAATTTCATTTAGGCAGAGAAACTGGCAAAGTAGCAGGAAGTATACAACGTTCACAACTAGCCATCGCTATGTTGGTGACTAATCTTTTATTTAGGATTATACCGGTTTTTATTGAGGCCTCTTTAGCATTTTTAGTGCTGTGGCATTATTATGGCATACAAATTGGTATTCTTGTTATGGGAATACTGATTGTTTATTTAATTGTTAATTACTTTATTATTGACGTATTTAAAAAAGCTCAGCAAATTTATCAAGAACTCGATGTCATCGTTGATAAACGGGTAGTAGATAGTTTACTCAACGCTGAAAGTATTAAATTCTTAGGCTCCGAAAATTTTGAAATAAATACCGCTAATGTTTTAATCCGAAAACGTGAAGATTCAATCGTCACTGTATTTTGGGCCGGAACCTTTATGACGGTTATTCAAGCCTTCATGTTGGGCTTAGGCTTAATGGTTGTTAGTTACATTGCAGGAGAAAAGGTTTTGGCAGGCACCTTAACTATTGGTGATTTTGTTTTAATTAACGGTTATTTGCTCATGTTATTTAATCCATTAGAAGCCATAACGGGCCATATTAGAAATACATTGTCTAATTCTGCTATGTTGTCTGATTCTATTGAGTTATTAAATGAAAGTCATATCATTCAAGATGTTCAAAATGCCGATAATATCCACATACAATCTGCCGAAATAACATTTGAAAATGTATTTTTTTCTTATAATAAAGACCAAGCCATATTACAAAACTTTAACCTGAATATACCTGGAAAATCTACTGTTGCAATAGTGGGATTATCTGGCTCAGGAAAATCTACATTATCTAGATTAATTTTTAGATTTTATGATGTTAATTCAGGAAGAATATTAATAGATGAACAAGATATTAAGTGGATCAAAAAATCATCCTTACGCCAACAAATTGCCGTTGTGCCTCAAGATATTGTATTGTTAAATAAAAGTTTAAAATACAACCTGTGTTATGGTAATTTTAATGCCAGTGATGCCGATATTCAACAAGTCATACAAGATGTGCATTTAGATAATTTAATTTCTAGTTTACCCGATGGGTTAGATACTATCGTAGGTGAACGTGGTTTAAAATTATCTGGTGGTGAAAAGCAAAGAATTGGTATTGCTAGAGCTTTATTAAAGAAGCCCAAAATCTTAATATTTGATGAAGCAACCTCTTCTTTAGATACACAAACTGAAAAAATCATACAAAATAATATTGAAGAACTCACACAAAACATTACGACTATCTTAATTGCTCATAGACTGTCTACTGTTGTGCATGCCGATAAAATCATTGTGCTAGACAAAGGATATATTGTAGAGCAAGGCAAACATGATGAACTCTTAGCTATAAATGGCCTATATGCTCAGTTATGGAATCAGCAGCATGCAAACTAATTCCCCTAAGAAAATAAATGTATTTAAATTTTTATGGTCATATATTTGGACCAACCAAACTGCTAAGCAAAAATGTAAATTTATTATTTTTGGCTTATCTACTATCTTAACAACTATTGTTATGGTTAGTGTCCCTGTCTTATTAAAATATGCCATTACGGTTTTAGAAACAGACCAAAAACTATTCGGCTTAACACCAATTGTTATCGTTGTAATTTATGCATTAATGTGGATGTCGACAAAAATAATAGACCGACTGAGACATCAAGCCTCTTTTCCCATGATTGCTAATATTATTCATAAATTATGCTTAGATCTTTTTGCTCACCTTCAAAAATTGCCCTTGCGTTTTCATCATGATAGAAAATCAGGTAAAGTTTTCAATACTATTTCTAGAACTCGATATGCTATCGCCTATTTTACTGGTGCTTTATCACAAGTTGTCATACCTCTCATGCTTCACATAATTTTAGCCAGCATGGTATTAACTTATTTCTTTGGTATACAGTATGGAATAGTGCTCATTCTTATGCTGTTTTTTTACAGTACTGTGACTATAACAACATCTGAAAACATTATTAAATGTCGACAAAATCAAAATAAGTGTGATGGTGAGGCTAATGCCTACATAGTAGACAGTATTTTAAATGCAGAGACAGTGAAGTATTTTGAAACTTCAGAATATGAAATAAATCAAGCCCTTGTCATGTTAAAGAAAAAAGAAGTTGCTGATGTAGCAGGTTTAATGGCAGATGCAAAAATTCATCTGTTGCAAAATACCGTTATTGGGTTAGCTGTAATCATATTAACTATCATGTCAGGATTTGATGTATTTCACCAAAAATTACATCTAAGCGATTTTGTGATGGTTAATGGTTTTATCCTGATGTTCATGCAACCATTAAGTGAATTAGGTTATTTTTATAGACAAGCAAAACAGAGTTTTGCTCAACTAGAAAGTGCCATCGATCTATTTCAACAGCCTATTGAAATACAAGATAGCTTTCATGCAAAACCTTTAGAATTTAAAAAAGGTGAAATTAAATTTGAAAAAGTAACCTTTGGTTATAATGAAAACCGAATTATTCTTAAAGATTTAAGCTTTACGGTACCTGCTGGCACTACCACTGCGATTGTTGGAGAAAGTGGTTCTGGCAAATCAACTATCTCGAGATTATTATTTAGATTATATGATATTGAAAATGGCAGTATTTCTATAGATAATCAAGATATAAAAAACATCACTCGCCTATCGCTGTGTCAAACCATAGGGATTGTACCTCAAGATACTGTATTGTTTAACGACACTTTATTAAACAACATTTGCTACGCCAACCATACAGTGAGCAATCAAGAATTAACTAACATATTGCAATCCGCAAAACTTGATGCATTTGTCAACCAATTACCCAATAAATTAAACACCATTATTGGTGAACGTGGCTTAAAGCTATCTGGAGGAGAAAGGCAACGCGTTTCTATTGCCCGCATGCTTGCTAGAAAGCCTAACATCATGGTATTTGATGAAGCAACCTCGGCATTAGATTTAAATACTGAGAAAGAAATTCAACAATGCTTAGATAACATTGCCAAATATAATACCACTATTATAATTGCCCATCGTCTTTCTACTATACGCTATGCAGATAATATTATCGTCTTAGATAATGGAAAAATAGTTGAACAAGGCACCCATGAAGAATTAATCATTAAAAATGGTGCCTACAATAAATTATTATCGAAACAAGAGGAAAATAGTTAAAAATCTCTTGCGGCAACCAAATCTAAAACCATTAGATATTCATCGTAATATTTACCTTTAATTTTTAATGCTTTAGGATCTGTGCCATAAATTTTAAAACCTAAATGCTCATACATGCTGTGCGCTTGGTGATTTATGGTAGTACAAGATAAATGCAATTGTCTTACTTTATTTTGAGCATGAGTAATCAGGTTTTGCATCAATAATTTTGAAAAGCCTTTTTTTCTGTGTGCAACTTTGGTATATACTCCCCAAATAATGCCTCTGTGCTTGCCTTTAATATTAGCAAGTGGTGCATAACAAGCACTGGCAACAAGTTCATTGTTGACAAAAATTCCAAAAACATAACTATTTTCTAGATGTTTTTGCCAATCTTCTTCTGTATATAAAACCTCTTCTTCATAAGATGAACCAAAAGATTCGGAGGAATTTTGCAGTGCTTCTAGCCTTATTCTTTTCCAAGCATCAACATCTTGACTAGTTAATAATTTTATATTCATGATTTTATCTCTGTAACCATCTTTATTATTTCAGACATATTTATTTGTAAACGTAAAAGCGCCACCAATGTTTGATTGACTTCATAAACACCCATTTTTTTTCTTTCAGATTCTTCTTCAATACAAGCCCGCTCTATATTGTAAATTAACCAATCAATCCAACTATACGGTCCATAACAAGCATCGATGAGATAATCTTTAGTTAGCAGCCCCCCGCATTTTGATACACTTCAACCATTTTTAAAAATATTTTTTTATCAAAAACAGTGGTGATACCACTCCAATAAAATGCAGTTTGAATAAAATCGTAGGTAGAATTTACCTTGCAAGTAGATTCCCAATCTACAATGATTGGATTATTGTTATGATCCCATAATACATTTTTTTGATCTAAATCACCATGACAGACAATAGCTTGTTTATGTTGAAGTTGTATGGCTTGTTGATATGCTTTATTTATAACAAGTAAATTTTCTTGGCTTTTTTTTAAATCTGGATAAAATGAACAATTAAATCTTTGTGCTTTTTCTATTGTTTCAATAATCTTTTCTTTGCTATAAATAGAAATTTTTGGTTCAGTAATTTCAGGGTTATTCAAATTTAAACCATGGATTTTAGCTAAAATTTCTGCCATTTTTAAGGCATGATACCCTGAAACAAGATGTTGCTCTAACGCTTTTGCCTCCACCCAAGGATAGACAAGGTATCCTGTTTTATCAATTATAAATACATGTTTAGCCATTTTTTTGATTGCCGAAACAGCAGGTATCCCGTTTTGGCTAAAAATAAAAGCGATTTCTTCACTGCTTTCATAGTCTTTTATTATCTGCTGGTTTGAAAGCGCTATATCTTTTGATAGTTGTTTAACAGCATAAGAACCTTTTTCTGTGTTCAAGCGCCACATAATATGCACTAGCCCGCCAAACACTCTGATAGGATCTTGATGCAAAACACCCAATTTAAAATGTTGGCATAAAGCCGTTATATGTTTAGGATTCATATTATAATTTTCGTACCATTAGATAGGTATTTTGATCGGCAAAAGCGCCTGCAGTGCCACTAAACTCACCTACTTTTTTGAATCCTGCCTTATCATAAACGTGCTGTGCTTTTATATTTTTTTCATCTGGATCGATAAAAAAAGTATCTGCCAACTTATCTACATCTTGGTGATAAAATTCGACAAATAGTTTTAAAGTCAGCGCTGCTAGACCTTTTCCTAAATGCTTAGTATTACCTATACCAAAATCAATGCCAATAGTGTGGCCTGATTTTGATAAAAACTGCCGATGAACATCTGATATATCTTGATCTGGTTGAAAAATATCTGATAAAACAAAACAATAAGGCTCATTGTCAACATAACCTACCCAATATTGAGTAGTGCCATAAAAATAATGCTGTTTTCTGCCATATATAAAATTTAAAATATCGTCTTTATGCTCTTGAGAATTATCCCAAAATTCTATCATATGAGACTCTTGAAGCCAGGATAAAATAATTTCTTGGTGTTTTGGTTCTGCTTTTTCAAAGTAAATATTCATTTTATACCTTCAACTAAACATATAACGTTTTCTTTGCTCATCAACTTTATTTTGTTGCACTTCTTCGGTTAATGCTGAAAAGTCCGTTGGTATCTTCAATATTTTATCAAGTATTTTTTGTTCTTTTTTTGCATTAGAACCAAATAAAAGCTCATCATCTGTACCAGGAATCACTTGAGTACGAAGTTGATAAAGTGTCAGGATTGGATGAGGTTTATCTTCTTCCCACCACTTTAGCTGTCGATGGCATGAGGGGCATATTTCTACCGGTATCTTATGTTTTTCAATGAGCTGATCTTGTTCAGCTGTTCTATACACCGCATGACCCAATCTCACTTTACCATGAATAGCACCTTGATATTCATTAATTGCTTTTAAGATTAAATCAAAATCTTGTCTTTCAATATTTGAATCTGTCTCTCCTACATGCAAAGCCAAACCGATATCTTTTTCTAAAGCATATTTGATGGCAAGATACAAATCGTTCCCTGTTAAGGTTCTTTCTGCTAAATAATTACCACTTAAATCTATTCCAACAATCATACCAGATGATTGTTTTTCTTTGACTGCTGCATCAATAATCCATTTGGCATCTTTAAGACTATGGCGCGTTCTATCTATGCTTAATAAACCATGCGCTTTTTTACTTGGGTATAAATTTTTTGCCTCACTCAAACCTTGTACAAAAGCTTGAATATATACTTCTACTCCTTGATCTTTTATCATTTTAGGCGTTGTTCTGATTTCTAAAATATCTGCTTTTGAATACTCTACCACATCTATTACAGCCAACTTTATGTCTTCTGCAGTTTGAATTATCTGATGCA
>CAYSTH010000020.1:0-20671 GCA_964433995.1 uncultured Francisellaceae bacterium
TCTTAATTGTTTATGCTCGAACAGATAAAACCATACAACCTCATTCTAAGGGTATTACTGCTTTTATTATTGAAAAAACATTTTCTGGATTCAGCACCGCACAAAAGTTAGATAAATTGGGTATGCGCGGTTCAGATACATGCGAATTAGTTTTTGAAAACTGCTGGGTGCCTGAAAAAAACATATTAGGCAACTTAAATCAGGGCAGTAAAGTATTAATGAGTGGCTTAAATTATGAACGTGTTATTTTAGCAGCAGGACCTGTTGGGATTATGCAAGCCTGTTTAGATTTAGTGTTACCGTATATTCATCAACGAAAGCAATTTGGTCAGGCCATCGGTCATTTTCAACTCATGCAATCTAAAATTGCAGATATGTACACTCAATTAAATGCGGCAAGATCACTCTTATATGCTACCGCCCTTGCATGCGATAGCAAAAAAATCACCAATAAAGATGCTGCGTCGGTCATTTTATTTTGTGCAGAACAAGCCACTCAAATGGCATTACAAACCATTCAATGTTTAGGCGGAAATGGTTATATTAATGAATTTCCAGCCAGTAGATTATTGCGTGACGCAAAATTATATGAAATTGGTGCTGGCACTTCTGAAATCAGACGTTTGATTATCGGTCGTTCACTTTTTGAAGAAACGGAGTGACAACACATGTCTTCTATAAATAATCAATTAGATAATCCAGATCCTATTGTCATTGTTGCAAGTCAACGAACGGCCATTGGTCAATTTCAAGGCCAGTTTAGTGCCTGTAGTGCACCTCAACTCGCCGCAGAAGTTATCAAAGATCTGATGACCAAAACAGGATTATCTCTCGAAAAAATCGATGAGGTCATCCTAGGTTGTGTGTTGAGCGCAGGAATAGGACAAGCTCCAGCAAGACAAGCTGCTCTTTTTGCTGGTTTATCGAATCAAACAGGCTGCACCACGATTAATAAAATGTGCGGTTCCGGGCTTAAGGCTATTATGTTAGCTCATGATCTATTATTAGCAGGCACAAATAAAATTATGATTGCAGGTGGCATGGAGTCTATGACCAATGCGCCTTACCTACTGAATAAAGCACGAACAGGTCTCAGAATGGGTCATACGGCATTACTCGATCATATGTTTTTAGACGGCTTGGAAGATGCATATGAAAAAAGTACGCTCATGGGTGTTTTTGCAGAACGTTGTGCTAAAAATTATGATTTTACAAGAGCACAACAAGATAATTTTGCGTTAGAGTCTTTATCTCGGGCACAAAATGCTATTAAAAATCATTTGTTTCAAAATGAAATTACTCCCATTAATAATATCCTCTTAGATGAATTACCTCTTAATGCAAAACCTGATAAAATTCCTTTGCTTAAGCCCGCTTTTGATAAAAATGGTACCGTGACAGCCGCTAATTCTAGTGGCATTTCAGATGGGGCTAGTGCTCAAGTCATGATGCGTTTATCTGAAGCCAAAACACTAGGTATCAAACCATTTGCTAAAATTTTAGGACATAGTACTTATTCTACCCTACCAGCCGATTTTACTATCGCCCCTATCAGAGCCATTGAGTTATTAATCGAAAAATTAAATCTCCGACTCGAGAAGATAGATTTATTTGAGATCAACGAAGCTTTTTCTGTGGTCACTTTAGCAGCGATACAAACTTTGAATTTAGACTCTAAAAAAGTCAATATTCACGGCGGAGCCTGTGCTATGGGACATCCTATTGGTGCTTCTGGCTCAAGAATTCTCACAACTTTATTATACGCACTAAAACAAAATAAATTAAAAACAGGCATCGCAAGCTTATGTATAGGTGGCGGTGAAGCAGTGGCGATTGCAGTTGAAATGATAAATTAAACATAAAATATGACAATTATTCATTCTACTTTACAACTCACTAATGAACATTCAAAAAATAATTTGCATTTGTCTATGGAAAAAATACATGAACTGCAAGCGATTATCCGCGATATTGAATCAGGTGGCGAATTAAGTGCACAAAAAAGCCATTTGCAAAAAAATAAACTGTTACCTCGTGAACGTATACAATATTTACTAGACGAAAACTCTCCTTTTTTAGAACTGTCGCCGCTTGCTGGCTATGAACTCTATGCAGAAAAAATCCCAGCTGGCGGTATTATTTGCGGCATTGGAAAAGTACAAGACCGGTATTGTATGATTATCGCCAATGATGCCACCGTAAAAGGGGGAACCTATTACCCTATTACAGTCAAAAAACACCTTCGTGCACAAACCATTGCTGAACAAAATAACTTGCCCTGCATCTACCTTGTCGATTCAGGTGGGGCAAATTTACCTCATCAAGATGAAGTTTTTCCCGATAAAGAGCATTTTGGCAGAATATTTTTTAATCAAGCAAATATGTCGGCAAAAAATATTTTTCAATTAGCCGTTGTGATGGGTTCTTGTACTGCTGGTGGTGCTTACGTACCTGCCATGGCAGATGAATGTATTATGGTCAAAGAACAAGCCACCATATTTTTGGCAGGTCCACCATTAGTCAAAGCAGCAACTGGCGAAATTGTCTCTTCTGAAGAATTAGGAGGGGCCTTAACACATTGCCAAAAATCAGGTGTGGCCGATTATTTTGCTGAAAACGATTTACATGCTTTATCTCTTGCAAAACAATCCATTGCCGCCTTACCTATGCAGAATCGAAAAGCCAAATTAAAGATAATGCCTCCTCTTTATGATTCTAAAGAAATTTATCATTTTATTCCTAATGATTTAAAACAACCCATCAATCCATATGAAATTATTGCCAGACTAACAGATGGCTCTGAATTTCATGAATTTAAAGCACTCTATGGCAAATCACTTGTGTGTGGTTTTGCTCAAATTCATGGCCATCAAGTAGGCATTATTGCGAATAACGGCATTTTATTTTCTGATTCGGCCAAAAAAGGCACTCATTTTATAGAATTATGTTGTGCTCGAAATATTCCTCTTATTTTTTTGCAAAATATCATGGGATTTATGGTAGGTAAAAAAGCAGAAGAAGAAGGCATTGCCAAAGATGGCGCCAAAATGGTGATGGTCGTTGCCTGCGCGAAGGTACCCAAATTAACTGTCATCATAGGCGGTAGCTTTGGCGCGGGAAATTATGGCATGTGTGGCAGAGCATATGATCCTAGATTTCTGTGGATGTGGCCAAATGCACGTATCTCTGTCATGGGTGGTGAACAAGCCGCTAGTGTATTGGCTCAAGTGGTTAAAGCTAAAAAAATAAAAAATAATCAACCTTGGACTGAAGCAGCTCAAACTGAATTTACTAAAGAAATAACACAACAATATGAAAGACAAGGACATCCTTATTATTCATCTGCCAGATTATGGGATGATGGCATTATTGATCCTGCACAAACTCGCGATGTCTTAGGGCTTGCATTATCCATCGTATCCACAACTTCTGCTGAATCGACTCACTTTGGCACATTTAGGATGTAATATGAGCAATGAACGTGTGATAGCAACCATCACAAAAACTCAAATTGGCATTTTGACATTTAATCGACCAGATAAACATAATGCTTTTGATAATAAAATGATTGCTGAAATCATTCAAAAATTACATTTTTTTCAACAACAACCTATTCGTTTTTTAATCATCAATGCCAATGGCTCACATTTTAGTGCAGGCGCTGATTTAAATTGGATGGCTCAAATTGCGTCTAAAAGCATAGAAGAAAATTTAGATGACGCCACTGAATTAGCAAAAATGTTAAGCTTAATTCATCACTTTGAAAAACCCACTATCGCTTTAGTGCAAGGCTCTGCTTTAGGTGGTGGTGCGGGTATTGCTTGTGCTTGTGATATTGTGATTGCCTCTCATCAAGCCCAATTTGGTTTTACTGAAACTAAAATTGGATTGATTCCAGCGACCATTAGCCCCTATGTTATTCAATCTATTGGTGCCAAATGGGCAAAATATTATTTTTTAACAGCAGAATTATTTAATGCTTCTACTGCATTAAAAATAGGTTTATGTCATGATGTGGTAACAGATGATCAGCTTATCAATTTTGAAGAATTGCCCATTATCACACACTTAAATAAAAATGGCCCTCTTGCCATGACCCATGTCAAAAAATTGGTCACAAGTATTTCTGAAAAACACCTGTCCGATCCTAATTTAATACCCATGACAGCAAATATGATAGCTCAGTTACGTGCTAGCAAAGAAGGTCAAGAAGGTATTACTGCTTTTATTGAAAAAAGACAACCTAATTGGATAATAAAAAAATAGCATGAAACCCATCAAAAGACTGCTCATTGCCAATCGAGGTGAAATCGCTTGTCGAATTATACGTACCGCAAAAAAAATGCACATTACCTCTATTGCTATTTATTCAGAAGCTGATAAAAACGCAAAGTTTGTTAAATTAGCACAAGAAGCCTATTTAGTTGGCCCAGCTCCCTCTAAAGATAGCTATTTGAACATGCAACGAATTATTGATATCGCAAAATCTGCAAAAGCTGATGCAATTCATCCTGGCTATGGATTTTTATCTGAAAATCCATCCTTTGCTGAACTTTGCAAAGCAAATAAGATTATTTTTATTGGTCCTTCTGCTGAAGCTATTTTTAAAATGGGCATCAAGCACGAAGCAAAAAAAATAGTCCAAACATATAACGTACCAACGATTCCTGGCTATCTTGGTGATAAACAAGATATTGAAACATTAAAAAAGGAAGCCTTAAAAATTGGTTTACCTGTTTTATTTAAAGCCTCATATGGTGGCGGTGGCAAAGGTATGCGTATTGTCTATCATGAAAACGATTTAGAAGATGGCATACGCGCCGCTAAAACCGAGAGCTTAAAACATTTTAGTAACGATGCTTTATTCATCGAAAAATACATACCTGAATCAAGACACATAGAAGTCCAAATATTTGGTGATTCAGCTGGTAATTATGTTCACTTATATGATCGAGATTGCTCTTTGCAAAGACGTCATCAAAAAGTGATTGAAGAAGGTCCTGCTCAAAATATCCCTTTGCCTGTTCAATCTAAACTTTATGAAGCTGCTATTAATGCAGCTCGGTCAGTACAATATGTGGGTGCAGGGACAGTTGAGTTTTTGATGACGCCTGATCATCATTTTTATTTTATGGAAATGAATACCAGATTACAGGTTGAACATCCTGTTACAGAAATGATAACGGGCTTAGATCTCGTTGAATGGCAAATTAAAATTGCTGAAGGTCATGCACTACCTTTATCTCAAGAAAAAATTACTTGCCAAGGAGTGGCAATAGAAGCAAGAATTTATGCCGAAGACCCTCTACAACAATTTTTACCCACCACTGGCAAAATTAAACAAGTCATTTGGCCTTTAGTATCTGACAACAGCATTCGTATTGATTCTGGTTATGATTCTAATGATATTGTTCAAATTTATTACGATCCTTTGTTAGCCAAAATTATTGTACATGCTCATGATCGAAACCTAGCTTATGCTAAACTTCATGACGCTTTAACACAATCGGCTTTTATTGGATTAAAAAATAATATTGAATTTTTACAAAGCTTATCCTCTCATCCTGAAGTCGTGCGCCCTGATAATCATCTATCAACACATTGGATAACCGAGCAATTACCTCTGTTAACCAAAGCAAACTCAGTAACTTATCCTAATGAAATACTAGCATTATCTGCCCTATTTTATGCTCTCAATATGAAAAAATCGCCTTCTCAAGAATTCGCTTCATTTAGACTGAATAGGCAACTTCCTGCACCGATATTACTTTCTGTGGGCATCTCTAACTCGACGTCTCATCCATTAGAAAACTATATTTTAAAAATTTTCGATTTAGATGACAATCATGTAGAAATAAATATAAGACCCTCTAAAAGCATTGAAGAAAAAACATGGTATCTATCTGGTAAAATTCAGGGACAACAACTTGATTTTATTTTTGAAAAACATGAAGCAGAACCCACTGCACTAGAATCTTCTGCTCTTTTTTGGATAGATAATCAAGTACTCTCTCTTTTATGGCAAGGAAAATTATATGATGTCCATTTGCTCACTGAGGCCTATTATCGATATCATACGAATTTACAGAGTGCACATTTATTTTCTGATGCTCAAGGACTCAGCTCTCCCATGCCTGGCGTTATCACCCAAATTTGGGTGAATATCGACCAAGCTATTCAAAAGGGAGATAAATTAATTGCCGTAGAAGCCATGAAAATGGAACATATTATCACCGCCCCTCATTCAGGGAAAATACAACAAATTTATTTTGCGGTGGGCGAGCAAGTTTCTCAAGGATCTGATTTATTAGCTATTGAGCCGTAATACAAGGAAGCTTACAATGGTTGAGCATGTAAAATTAGTTGAAGTTGGCCCAAGAGATGGTCTACAAAACGAAAAACAATTTGTCCCTACTGAAACTAAGTTATTATTTATAGACAAATTAATTAGTTCTGGGTTGAAAAATATTGAAGCCACTAGTTTTGTTTCAGCTAAATGGGTTCCTCAACTTGCCGATAACGATTTAATTTTATCTGCCTTGTTAGCAAATCAAACTTATCAAAATATCGATTTTCCCGTGCTCGTGCCCAATCTCAAAGGACTGGAATCGGCCATCTTACACGGTGCAAAACAAATTGCCATTTTTACAGCCGCTTCCGAAACATTTAACCAAAAAAACATTAATTGCAGCATCGATGAAAGCTTTGCACGTTTTCAAGAAATGCTATCTCTTATTCAAAAAAACAATTTAAAAGTTCGAGGCTATGTTTCATGTGCCTTAGGGTGTCCTTATGAAGGCAATATTTCACCACAAGCTGTTTTAAAAGCAACTGACAGGTTATTTTCTTTGGGGTGCGATGAAGTGTCAATTGGCGATACCATTGGTGTTGGCACACCTAAAAAAGCCTATCAGCTCTTTGAATTATTAACCAAAAATATACCTGCCAATAAACTGGCCATGCATTTTCACGATACCTATGGCCAAGCGCTTGCCAATATTTATGCTGTTTTAGAATTAGGTATACGCACTATCGATAGCTCAGTCGGTGGATTAGGTGGCTGCCCTTATGCTAAAGGCGCGTCAGGGAATGTCTCTACTGAAGATGTTATATATATGTTAAATGGCTTAGGTTTTGATACAGGTGTCGATCTAGACAAATTAATTGAAGCCAGCCTATACATCACAGATTATTTAAATATCTCTCCTCGTTCAAAAGTGACCTTAGCTAAAATAGGTAAATCATGAAAAGCTTAAATAAAGGCTTAAATAAAATAGTCCACTCCTATGAAGAAGCCGTTTCTGGCTTAACAGATGCCATGACCATCATGGTGGGTGGCTTTGGATTATGCGGCATACCTGAAGGGCTAATCAAACAAGTATATGAAATGGGTACTAAAAATCTGATTTGTATTTCAAATAATGCTGGTGTCGATAATTTTGGACTTGGCCTTTTACTCCAAAAAAGACAAATTCAAACGATGATAGCCTCTTATGTAGGCGAAAATGCCCTATTTGAACAATTATTTATTTCTGGAGAAATGAAGGTTATTTTAACACCCCAAGGCACTTTAGCAGAAAAAATTCGGGCCGGTGGCGCTGGCATTCCTGGCTTTTATACTCGAACAGGGGTTGGCACACCTATTGCTGAAGGCAAAGAAATCAAACAATTTAAAAATAAAGACTATATTTTAGAAGAATCTCTCACGGCTGATTTTGCCCTCATCCGTGCTTGGAAAGCCGATACCTATGGTAATTTAATTTACCGAAAAACCGCCATGAATTTTAACCCCATGATGGCAACGGCCGCCAAAATAACCGTAGCCGAAGTGGAAGAAATAGTCGAACCTGGTGAATTAGACGCGCAATTTATTCATACACCCGGTATTTATGTTAACAGAGTCATTCAAGGTAAATTTGAAAAAAGAATAGAACGTAAAGTCACTCGTTCTGTCAAAAATTAAGGAGTGTACCCATGGCACTGACTCGAGAACAAATTGCAGCCAGAATCGCTCAAGAAATTCAAGATGGCTTTTATGTTAACTTGGGCATAGGCATCCCTACCCTAGTCGCTAATTATATCCCCTTAAATATTCAAGTGATGTTGCAATCTGAAAATGGTTTATTAGGTATGGGAGCCTACCCTATAGAAACGCCAGATTATTCAGAAGTGGACGCCGACTTAATTAATGCTGGTAAAGAGACCGTGACCGAAGCAATAGGTGCTTCTTATTTTTCTTCGGCTGATAGCTTTGCCATGATTCGAGGTGGCCATGTTGATTTGACTGTATTAGGTGCCTTTGAAGTGGATCAATCCGGTAATATCGCCTCTTGGATGGTGCCAGGTAAATTAGTCAAAGGCATGGGAGGTGCAATGGATTTGGTTGCGGGTGCAAAAAATATTATTGTTGCGATGAACCATGCCAATCCTAAAACAGGTGAATCTAAAATTTTAACCAAGTGCAGCCTACCTCTCACAGGCATCAACTGCATCACTAAAGTTGTGACTGATTTGGCTGTACTCCAAATCAAAAATAATCAATTTCACTTATTGGAACGTGCTCCTGGTGTTTCTGTAGAAACTATCAAAGAACTCACCCAAGGAGATTTGGTTATTCCTTCTCATGTACCTGAGATAAAAGTTAACTAACAAACATTTTAAGTTGGATTAAAAAATGCGCGATTTAACAAAACTAGAAACACTCAGCACTGCTGGTGGAAATACTGCTCTTACAACTGGAGCTTTATTTATTAGTTCAGTCGCTATTTTTTTATTTTTAAGTTGCTATACAAAACGTTATTGCGGTTGGCAGGCCGCTATTATTGATAATACCTATTTTCAATATCAATGGGTTTGTAATTAAGTTTAAAAAATGACTCATAGCCGTTTATCGACCTTATTTTACACTTTATCTTACGCGAGTTTTTTCATATCGCTTTTAATAAAAATTTTTCATACACTCAATTTTTACATCGCTTATCACAAATATAAATTTGGAGATTTAAATGAGAACATTAACTTGTACTGAAATAGAATTTACACATGGTGCAAATGGCGCAGCAATTCTCACTGGATTACTGTTAACTACCATTGCCACCAGTGCATTACTAGCCAGTTTTTCTAATGCCGGTTGTAACGGTACATGGAAAAAAGAATCTTACATTAAAGAAGTTCGTACGCCTATCTATGACGCTTATGGCAATCATGTTCAAAATCGAGTGGATTCTTATCAAGACTACCGTTGGGTATGTGTCGCTTAATTTAAAAATTTAATAAGGAATTTTCATTCATGACTAAAACTGAAAAAGCAGTATCCTGGGGGCTCACAGGCTTCTTTAGTGTTATTTGTTTGGCAGCAGCACCTCAACTATCTGTCGGCTTTATTATAAAATACGGTATTCTCAGCGGGGCTCTAGGCTTTGGTATCACGGCCATTTCCAGTGCTGTGGGAAAAGCCTTTCCTGATGAAGGTTATACTTATCATGCAAGTGGCTCAAGATCAAGCTATGGTCACTCATATGATAGCGATAGCTATACTGCCCCTCGACAAAATAATTGGTATTTCTTTGGATTAGGAAATAATTCTAGAAGACACGCCACACCTGTTCAGGGCGAATACTTGGGTTCGAGAGTAGAAAATGTATCAACACCTATTCCAAATCCAAATCATGGTACCTATTTGGGAAGCAGAGTTGAACCTGTGCAACAGCCATCAGTCACCCCACCGCCTCGTTCAAATAATACAACGGGTACTTATATTGGCAGTCGCATAGAGCCTGTTGTACCATCATACCCACAACCTTCCGCTCCCGTTTCAGGTGATACAACGTTTTTAGGAAGTCGATATGAACCTGTATCTCCATCCTATACGCCATCGGCAACATCACACTCGAATAGTGGTGGCGGCTATTTTTCTGGATTTGGTGCTAGCTCTCCATCAACTGGTTTAAGTTCTGAAGCAACACATGTAGGCACCCGCTACGAATCTGTATAAATCAATACCGATATTTTAAAACTAAGTTAAGATTGAATTGCTTAGAAGTCGATACATCATAAGAAAGGGCTCTATTTTGAGCCTTTTTTCTTTGATAATCCATTAATATAGATTTTTGAGGCAAATGTATTCCTGCCTCAAAATCAATTAAATGATATAAATCAGTGTATACTTTTTTAAATTTACTTTGATACCATTCTGGCAAAGCACGCAATAATCTTCTTGCTCTTTGACATTCTACTTGAAATTTTTCTGGTCTAATAATACGGTCTGTTCTGCCAGGGTGTTGTAATATAATAGAACGCACTAAATCATACATTAAGCTTGTATGAAATTTTCTAGACCGAATCACTCCAATGATTCTTGTTACTTCTTGATCTCTAAAAGCACTTGATATTTTTTTATAGTCTGTGCGTCTATATTGATCAAATATTTTTTGCAGACCGTCTGTTTTAAATAATTGTCCTGAAAATTTGGCTCGCAGTAATAATAACATCGATTCTATTGCTGCTATTTTATTTGCATATCCACAAATTGGGTATTTTTGTGATGTTTGCGGTAAAGATAACAATGGCTTATCTACATTTATGATAGAACTAAACAATAAGGAAAATTCTTCATATGTATTAGTTGTTTGTATTTTTCTAATCCAATCTGCTGTCAATGCTCGAGGTTTGGTTGCTTTATATATTTTGCTCCCTAAGTTTTTCTCTCCATTCTCACCTCTATTAATTTCGGCTATAACAACATCACTAGAATTGATTTTATATAAAACAATACCCACGCTATGGCCTTCCCAGCCAGAAATAAGATAGATCATTTTATTTTGAAGAAATAGATTAAACAAATCTACATGAACCGTATGAAGAGGTCTTTCACGATAATGATTATCAAACATTCTTTCTCTAAAAGACTCACATGATTTAAAAACAGAAAACACAATGTTCATCTTTCTTTTTAATTCAGAAGCTGGTGTGTTTCTTAAAAAAATACGTAAGTTTTCTAATATCCAACCTAATGACTTTCTGTTGTAAGTCCCAGAAAAACACATGGGAAAAATAGTATCGGAGGGTAAATAACTATCTGACAATCCTAGTACATGCCCTGCTCTAGATACTTCAACAGCATAATCAATGATTTCAGATTCACTAAACTTTGCCAATCCCAAATCTATTTTGACATGTGCTAATATTTCAGGATTTAAAAATTCATATATCTTAGGTATTATATCAGTAAAATTTTCTTTTACTTTTGGCAAAAGAATTAATTTTCGAAAAATAATAAGATCTGGATGCCGCATTGCCTCAAATAATACTGCGTTTCTATTTTTATGGACCGTGTTTTTTATTTCTGGCATAGCAAGCAAAAAATCGACCACTTCGACCATATTTCTCAAGACAGCCGCCATGAGCACACTATTTTTTGGATCCGCCAAAGTGGCTTTTACCTTAGGCAAAGCAAGCAAATATTTAATTAAATCATTATTTTTTTTCTGGATAAGGGTTATTAAAACTTTGTTATTATTTTCATGTATACGATCTCTTAATACATGCCGACGCAATAGTTGTTTACTTAATTCAAAAAAATCATTTTTAATGGCTTGGTTAATAATATCAAAAAAATCAATTTCATTTTTTTCTTCCCTTGGAAGCAAATCAAATCTTTTTAAGAATCGAATATATTTTTTTCTTTGAACAAGTGAGCTAGATTTAACATTACCACCAGTTTGTCTAAACATCGTTTGAGCATATTTAAGCTCAAGATCAATATGTGGGCATATCTTTACCACATCAATACATGCCCATACCTCTACGCTAAAATCCATTAATGCACCTTGTTTATAATAATTATTTTAAAGAGAAGGTAATGGTCATTCTACAAAAATTTAGAAAGTAAATGTATTAATTTTTGCCGCACAAATAAAATCGTTTTCAGATAATCCATTTAAAGCATGTGTTGTATATTGCACAATGCATTTGTTAAAGTTAACAGTTAGATCAGGATGATGGTTTTCTTGATGTGAAAGCCATGCAATTCTGTTCACAAAGGTGATAGTTTGGTAATAGTTTTTAAAATAAAATTCTCTGATGATTGTCTTATTATTTGAATCGAGCACCCAATTAGGCACTTTGTTTAAAAATGTTTGTATTTCATCAGAAGATAACAAATTAGCATCTCCTTCACAACCCTGACATTTTTTTTCTATTAAATTTTGCATACTACCCTGCTAATTGTTTTTGAAGTATTGGCACCAGTTCAAATAAATCTCCTACCAAACCATAATCCGCCACTTGAAAAATGGGGGCATCGGGATCTTGATTAATCGCCACGATGATTTTACTGTCTTTCATGCCGGCAATATGTTGGATGGCACCCGAAATACCGATAGCAATATATAATACAGGTGCCACAATTTTACCTGTTTGCCCAACTTGATAATCATTGGGTACAAAACCCGCATCTACTGCTGCGCGCGTTGCGCCTATTGCCGCTCCTAATGTATCCGCAAGTTGTTCTATCAATTGAAAATTCTCTTTGCTTTTTAAGCCCCTACCACCTGACACCACTATTTTAGCACTGGTTAATTCAGGACGAGTCAATTCAGGCGCCTCTAAAGATTTGAATTGACTAGAAGGTGCATCAAAAGACAAATTCGCTAAATTCACTATTTGTGATAGTTTTATGTCAGAATTGTTTTTAATATAGGCTTCAAAGGACGTTGCACGTACGCTGATTAATTTTATCTTATCGCTACTCTGTACGGTTAAAATGGCATTGCCTGCATAAATAGGTCTTTCAAAGGTATCCTCTGAGCAGATTTTAGTAATATCAGAAATAGGCTGAACATCTAATAATGCTCCTACTCTGGGCATCAAGTTTTTACCAAAAGTTGTCGCAGGGAATAAGACATGAGTATAATCTTTCGCCAAATCTGCCAATATTGGCGCTTGTGTTTCTGCAATGGGATAAGATAATGCCGTATTGTCTCCTGCCCAAATTTTATCAAAACAATTTAAGTCTTTGAGTTTTGAGATTTTATTATCTAAATCTTGACCTAATATAACGGCATCAATGGCATCTGATAGTTTTTTTGCTGCGGTGATGATATTTAAATTAACCGTTGATAATCCGTCATGATGTTCTATAACCAGTAAAATTTTGTTCATGTTTTTCCCTCAGAACTCGTCATGCCAGCGAAGGCTGGCATCTAGACCTATATAATCCATATTTTTAATACGCTGGATGCCAGCCTTCGCTGGCATGACAAATTACGTAGTAATTTCACTTAATTAAATAACTTTTTCGACGTTTTTTAATTTATCGATTAATTCTTCAACTGAATTTAATTTTAGGCCCGGTTTTCTTGCTTCTGGTGCTTTGACCGATATTTTTTTTAGCCTGAGTTCATGCTTCACACCCAAATCATCATATTGAATCACTTCAATCGGTTTTTGTTTTGCTTTCATGATATTAGGTAAAGTGGGATATCTCGGTTCATTTAAACGCAAATCAGTGGTGATAATACAAGGCAACGCTGCCTCTAAAGTTTCTAAACCACCATCTACTTCTCTTACACCTTCTATTTTTTGATTATTGTCTAAAAAAGTTGTTTTAGAGGCAAAGGTTATTTGAGGCCAGTTTAATAGCCCTGCTAATAATTGTCCTGTTTGATTTGCATCGTCATCAATGGCCTGTTTACCCATAATGACCACTGAGCCAGTTTCTCTTTCAATTATTTTGCTCAGTATTTTGGCGATTAATAAAGGCTCTGTTGTTTCTGTATAAGAGACATGAATGGCTTTGTCTGCACCCAATGCTAACCCTGTTTTTAGATTTTCTTGGCAGGTGTCGTCTCCGATAGAGACAATGATGATCTGGCTAATATCGATTCCTTGTTCTCTCCATCGTAAAGCTTCTTCTAACGCTATTTCATCAAAAGGGTTAATCACCATTTTGACATACTGAAGATCGACATCTGAATTATCTGACTTGATTAAAATTTTTGCGTATGGATCGACCACCCGTTTAATAGGCACAATGACTTTCATTGCCATAAAAGCTGACTCCCTTCTCAACAAGAGTTAAAATCTTAGCATTTCTCCTATATGCTTACTATCAATATGTGTAACTAACAGACTAGGACAGTCATAATGATGGAACAAAACCAAAACGAGCACATGGAATATGATTTAGCCATTGTTGGTGCAGGGCCTGCTGGTCTTGCTGCAGCCATTCAATATGCCCAACTTTGTCTTCAACATAAACAGATCCCCAAGGTTTGCGTGCTTGAAAAAGGTGCCTCTGTAGGGGCACATATTCTTTCTGGTGCAGTATTTGAAACAAAGGCACTCGATAGCTTGTTACCTGATTGGTCATCAAAAGGAGCTCCCCTTCACACACTTGTTACCCAAGATAAATTTAATTATCTTACAAAAAAAAAGGCTTGGTTATTGCCCACCCCTAATACATTGCATAACAAGGGCAATTATATTATTAGCCTGGGGGAGCTTTGTCAGTGGCTAGGAAAGCAGGCTGAATCTTTAGGAGTCGATATTTTTCCTGGTTTTTGCGCTGCAGAGCTTTTGTTTGCTGATACTTCAGCTTCTAAAATCATTGGTATCAAAACAGGTGCAATGGGAATAAATAAACAAGGCGAAAAAATGCCTTCTTATCAACCCGGTGTAAATATTTTAGCGAAACAAACGCTCTTCGCTGAAGGCTGCAGAGGTTCATTATCACAGCAATTGATCCAGCATTTTAAATTAGATGAACACTCTGCCCCACAAATATACGGGCTTGGCATAAAAGAACTTTGGGAAGTCAATTCAACTCAACATGTACCAGGTAAAGTAGTACATACGGTTGGTTGGCCGTTAGATAATCAAACGTATGGCGGTGGTTTTATTTATCATCTAGATAAAAACCTGATTTCCATCGGTTTGATTATTGGATTAAACTATCAAAATCCTTATTTAGATCCTTACCAACTTTTTCAGCAATTTAAACATCATCCTAGTATTCAGCCTTTGCTGACACAAGGTCGATGCCTTAAATACGGCGCCAGAGCGATAAACGAAGGCGGGATACAATCTATTCCCAAACTCACCTTCCCAGGAGGAGCTTTAATTGGATGCAGTGCAGGATTTGTGAATGTCGGAAAAATTAAGGGCTCTCATAATGCCATGCAGTCAGGTATGCTTGCAGCACAATCTGCTTTTGAGCTTATTTATTCTTCTGCTGATGTGAATCAAAATGAATTAATTACTTATCCTCTAAAATTAAAAAATTCTTCTGTTTACCAAGAATTATACCAAGTAAGAAACCTAAAACCTGGTTTTAATAAAGGCACAATAAATGGGTTAATTTACGCGGCCATAGATCAATATTTATTAAGGGGACATGCGCCTTGGACCTTTGGCCATAAACCTGATTACAGCCAACTTTTGAATAAAAATAAATTTAAGCTAACTGCCTATCCTAAACCCGATGGTGTGATTAGCTTTGATAAACTTACCTCTGTCTCTAGATCTAATACTTACCATGAAGAAAACCAACCAAGTCACTTAAAACTAAAAGATGCTAATGTGCCCATCAGCATTAATTATCAACTCTATGCCTCTCCCGAAACGCGTTATTGCCCAGCTGGCGTGTATGAAATTATTCAGCAAGATAAAACGCCTCACCTACAAATTAACGCTCAAAATTGCATTCATTGCAAAACGTGTGATATTAAAGATCCCACCCAAAATATTGTTTGGGTGCCTCCTGAGGGAGGTGGTGGGCCAAACTATGGCAATATGTAGCCTATAATTTTTAACATGTTCACGCTTTAGGAAAGGTATATGAAAATTATTTTTGAAAAACTGCTGCTGCTATGCCGGCTATTTGTATTATTACCTGTTATTTTTGGGTTAATTGGCTCAATCTCCTTATTTTTAACCGCCACCTACGACATGATTTATTTGGCTGGGGATGTATTTCATGCGGTTCGAACCATGAATTTTCCAGAGTCACTGCACTCCGATCTGGTTAGCCAGATAATTGGCTCGGTTGATTTATACCTAATCGCCATTGTTTTATTAATCTTTAGCTTTGGTTTATATGAGCTGTTTATTTCTGATATGGGCAGTAGCAGTGGCAAAAAGAAAATTGAATTGCCCTCTATTTTATCTATTTCCTCTTTAGATGAATTAAAAGACAAACTTGCAAAAGTCATCGTCATGGTGTTGGTTGTCAGCTTCTTTCAGCATGTTATCTATATTAAATATTCCGGTGGATTAGATATGCTGTATTTTGCTTTGTCTATTGCCGCTTTATCTGTTGGGGTATATCTGCTTCATAAAGACAGTAAGTTTAAGAAAAAAATGCACAATCAAGAGAGTGGAAATTATGATAGACAACAAGGTCATCATAGACAAAGACATCATCATTCAGTGCATCGGGATAATAGGCCTCAGTCTTAATCGCGAAAGGCAATGCAAATAGTATCTAAAAAAACTATAAAGCTTGGGACGACACGATGGTCGTCCCCTACAAAGCCATTAATTTTAAATCAGATTAATCATTAATTTGTTACATTTCATCTCACTAAAATAAAGAAAGAGATACCTCCTTGTATATAACAATTCTGTTATTAATTTGTACAATCAAACGTAGGAGACGACCACCGTGTCGTCCCAATTCTCATTAGAAAAATGCCGTTTCTCTCTCACTATTATACGTAAATTGCCGACACCTTCTGATAAATAATGTCTATTATCGGATAAGGGCTGATTCTATATTCAGTTATAATTTAAAAAAGTGAAACACATAACGCAAAAAATCAGACATTTTCATCAAAATGCCTCCAAACGCAAAAGACATATGGTAGGCGCCACATCGGTTTTTTTATTTTTAATGTTGTTGTATGCCATTTATTGGTTTGTTGAATATACCCAAATTTCCACTGATGATGCATATGTTCAAGGTAATTTGGTGCCTGTTATGTCTCAAGTTCCTGGTCAAGTCGCAACCATTTCAATAGACGAAACCGCTTCTGTCACAAAAGGACAATCTATTCTCACACTTGATAATTTAGATGCGACAATTAACTTAAATACCGCCAAAACCGAATTAGCCCTCGCAGTCAGGCAGGTTAGTCAATTATTTCATCATATAGATGAGCTTCGTGCCAATTTGTCGATTGCTCAAAATAATCTTGATAAAGCAACTGAAGATCTAGAACGACGAAAAGGACTGGTCAATAAATCGATTTCTACCGAAGATTTAAATCATGCTCAAACTGCTGAAAATAGTGCGAAAAACACTTTTGAATCTGTAAAGCAGGAACTTATTTCGGCCAGAGCCTTGGTTGGAAATACCGATTTATATAACCACCCACAAGTAAAAAAAGCCGCTATTCAGCTACAAAATGCGTATTTAAATTGGAAAAGAACCTGCATATACGCACCTGAAACAGGTTATGTGGCAAAACGTGTCGTGCAAGTAGGTCAGCAAATCAGTCCTAATAGTGTATTAATGATTATTGTGCCACTTGATCAAGTTTGGATAAATGCCAACTTCAAAGAATCTCAATTAAAAAATATTCGCGTTGGTCAGCCTGTTGAAGTTATCACCGATGCTTATGGGAGTGGAGTGATCTTTCATGGCAAGGTTGCCGGTCTAAGTCCAGGAACAGGAACCACTTTTGATTTGCTACCGCCTCAAAATGCAACGGGTAATTGGATAAAAGTCGTACAACGTCTGCCTGTTCGTATTACCATAGATAATAAAGATCTTAAAAAATATCCTTTACGTATTGGTTTATCTACGGTAGTCAAAATCAATACTAAAAATCGTGAAGGAGAGGTTTTAACATCAAATCAACCTTCAAAAATTATCTATGCATCTCAAAATGTTCATGAAAGCTTTGAAGAAGCAGATCAATTAATTAAAAAAATTTTGCAAGAAAATGCAGACAACATAACACCCGAATCAGACTAATGATTTTAGTTAAAAAGGATGGTATATGCCCCCAATACAAGGATTGCAATTAGTCGTATTAACACTTTCGGTTTCACTTGGTATTTTTATGAATGTGTTAGATACATCTATTGCCAATGTGGCAATTCCTAGTATTGCAGGGAATATGGGTGTGAGTGCGAATGAAGGAACATGGGTAATCACTTCATTCACAGTGAGTCTAGCAATTGTTTTACCTCTAACAGGCTGGTTAGCGAAATGTTTTGGCGAAGTACGTTTATATGTAATTTGTACAGTATTGTTTACACTCATGTCGTTTTTGTGTGGATTATCAACCAATTTACCCATGCTCATTTTTTTTAGAATATTACAAGGCTTGGTTGCAGGACCGATGATCCCTCTCTCTCAAAGCCTTTTATTAAATAATTATCCTCACGAAAAAAAAGGATTAGCCACAGGTTTGTGGTCGATGGTTGCTGTTGCCGCTCCTGTATTGGGTCCAATATTTGGAGGATATTTGACCGATAATTATTCTTGGCCGTGGATTTTTTATATTAATATCCCCGTAGGAATACTGTCTGCTTATTTTACCTGGGCAATATTAAATACCAGAGAAACTGAAAAGGTTAATATTCCTATAGATTATGTTGGGTTAACTTTACTCACTGTTGGTATTGGTACTTTGCAAATTTTGCTAGATAAAGGTAACGATTTAGATTGGTTTCATTCTAATTTTATTATTTTAATGGCCGTGGTTTCTTTTGTCTCATTAACCTATTTAGTTATTTGGGAATTGACAGAAAAACACCCCATTGTTGATTTAACTTTATTTAAAAACCGTAATTTTGTGGTGGGCACGATTGCCATTAGTTTAGGATACATGGCTTTTTTTGGTAGTGTGGTTATTTTGCCACTTTGGCTGCAAACTCAAATGGGATATACCCCTACTGCTGCAGGTTTGGCCACCGCACCGATTGGCATTATTCCTTTATTTTTATCTCCTATTATTGGAAAAATAATGAGTAAATTTGATTTAAGAATATTTGTTAGCATTGGTTTTATGACTTTTGCATGTTGTTCATTTTGGATTGCAGGTTTTAATACCCAAGTTACTTCTAACAACATTGCTTTAATCAGATTAATTCAAGGTATTGGTGTGCCACTTTTTTTCATTCCAACGCTTTCTATTTTACTTTCTGGATTTTCACCCAGCCGTTTAGCCAGTGCTGCTGGATTATCCAATTTTTTTAGAATATTAGGAGGCAGTTTTGGTACTTCTATTTCTGTTACGCTTTGGGAAAATAGAGAATCTATGCATCAAGCAAGATTAGTTGAAAATGTTAATCATCTGAATCCCATATTTTTAGATATTCTGAACAAATTAAATGATCTAGGATTTACCGACAATGCCCGTTATGCTGCTATATATAACACCATTATTCATCAGTCTTTCATGTTAGCCACTAATGATATTTTTTGGTTATTTGCCTTTGTTTTTTTAATGTTATTAGTGCTAATTTGGCTGGCCAAACCACCTTTTAAAAGCGAGCCAGGTGCAATGGTAGACTAACTTCAAAAGATTAAGATAGACCAACTAGCTCTTTGAGCAGCTTATACTGACCTCATATTATTTTTAAAAATTTCTGCTATACCTCATTCTAAGTTTTATTTTTTAAATTAATAAGGTAATCATTATCATGGATATTCCTCAGATTTCTCCTTCTTCACCCAAACGTCCACAAACAACAGATTCTTCACCTTCTATACCTAAACGTTTTCAAGCATTAGTGTCTTCCGCATCGCAACTTCCTAGCATCCCTTTTTTAAATATAAAAAGCTCCGGATCGATCCCTCGTTCAAATGCAAAATCCATATCAAATATAAATGATTCTCTCTTATTAATCGATCCTAAATTGGGCGCAAATTTATATGGAAAACTGTTTAACCTCCATAAGAAAACACTAAATGAAGATTTTTATTTTCAGGGACACTATCAACAAGAAAATCAAGTTCCTTTAGATATTCTTTATTGTGGAAAAGACAACCTATTTCCAAGAATTTTTGTTATTAACCAAAATATTATTTTAGGCCAAGGTTCACAAGGAATAGTATATCTTGGGCAAGAAATATTTAATGATAAAAATGTAAAAGATAATTTATTAGTTGCGGTAAAAGTTTTAAAAGTAAATTCTCCTCAAAGAAAAGAGGATTGCAGTAATGAAATGAAATTACTATCTTTACAAAATCGTTGCCGTGGCTATTATTACGATAACAAAAAATCGCTTGGTTATATCATTCAAGATTATTGTTACGGGAAATCTTTTTTTGATTGGTGCTACAAAAAAACAACCTTTAATCAACAAACCCAACAATATATTTATGAACGCATCAAAATGAATCCCCTACAAAAAAAACGATTCGTTACTGCCATTTTGCAGGCCTATCATGATTTACATCAAAAATATGGTATTTTACATAGAGACATCAAACCTGAAAACATTATGATTGAAGTGACAAATTCCGATCAAATTATTGTGACAATAATTGATTTTGCCACAGCTTGCCTAATGCAGAATACAGATAAAAATTTTTCTGGCACTCCAGGATATTTACCGCCTGAAACAACATGTGATATATCACAAAGACCTTATGCAAGTATGCAAACCGAATATTGGTCTATAGCAGTCATGTGTGCCGCTTTGCTTTCTGAAAAAA
>CAYSTH010000021.1:0-20494 GCA_964433995.1 uncultured Francisellaceae bacterium
AAATAACCCTGCAGCACCTGTTTGAAAAGGGGGCATACCAGTTAAGGTTTTGAGGGGGAAACGGCTTAGTTGTTTTTGTAATTCAGTAAAAGGGCAGGCATTATCCAATACTTTATTTTGCTCACCTGACAAAATCACTTGACCGTTTTTACTGGTTAAAAATAAAAAAGGGGACACACCTATAAAACTATATCGCCCTAAATCTGCCATGTGTTTGCTAGAATCAAATAATATAGAGCCAGCTAATTTAGAAAAGTCGTGAAATAGTTTTAAAGGATCGGACGTATAAATTTCTTCAACTAAGGGAGACCACATGAACAAACACCTCAGTAATCAATAAGGGTAAAACCGGTAGGTAAAAAATTGAACGTCTAGCATATAGCTGAGTCGGAAAATGGGATAATAAGCTTTGGCTGTGCTCTATAGCTTCTTGATATAATATATGTCGATGATTTAAAACAGCATACTCAAATGCACTACGGTGAACATTAGGTTGATTATATAATAAGGTTTCACCTATAAAACGATTGCCCAAAGTATCAAAAGTTTCTTTTTCTTGTTGATAAAGTGTAGGCGGCACAACAACGCGGCAATATAAACATGTGCTATCAGGCGTGCCAATATTCACTTGACGAATCAATGGCAAGGCATGAGCTGAATTGAGAGAGAGCTTTTTTGCTTCGTCTGGGAGTGGTGTGCTTATTGCTTGCTTAACAACTTCAAGCCCAAGGTTTGGCACAATTTTTCTGAGGGCTTTACTTAAGACCTGTGTCTTGAGCCATTCGACCATATGCGCGGGAGGAGGTGGCATAATTGGGTCATGTTCATTGTGCCAAACGGGCATCGCAACGAATTCTGTTTGCATGTACTTTCCAACGTTTGTGTTTACTATCCTAGAGTTTCGACCACCTAAAGTCAAACAAGGATTGGCCTTAAGTCTTTAAAAATGTTATCTTTATGGCTTTTAAGAGAAATCCCCCCGCCCGTCTTCAGCTGAAGCTTCGACGGGGCGGCCCCCTTTGGCATCAAAGGGGGCAAAACAGTGCTCGATTTTTCCTCTTTCCCCCCTTTGATGCCAAAGGGGGGCTGGGGGGATTTAAGGTGTGAAACATGCTAAAAAACAAAAAAATCCTACTAGGCGTAACAGGTGGCATTGCGGCGTATAAATCGGCCGAATTATGTCGATTATTGATTAAAGCTGGCGCCACGGTTCAAGTGGTTATGACGCATTCAGCAGAGGCCTTTATTACCCCTTTAACCTTTCAAGCCCTCACACATAGACCCGTGTATACACAAGTGCTTGATAGTGAACTAGAGTCGGGCATGGGTCATATCGACTTAGCACGATGGGCCGATTTTATTTTAATTGCTCCAGCGAGTGCGCATTGTTTGGCACAATGTGCTCAAGGGTTGGCTCCCGATTTATTAACCACATTATGTCTAGTGACAACAGCACCTATTTATGTGGCCCCCGCCATGAATCAACAAATGTGGCAACACCCTGCAACACAAGAAAATTGTACCAAGTTGCTGGCCAGAGGCGTGAAGATATTAGGCCCGGGCATAGGTGAGCAAGCCTGTGGTGAATTTGGTCCAGGACGTATGCTTGAACCTGCAGATATTATTCAGTTATTGAGTACGCCAAAACAAACAGATTTACATTTTGTGATGACTGCAGGCCCCACACAAGAACCTATCGATCCGGTACGCTATATCAGCAACCGAAGTTCAGGAAAAATGGGATTTGCTTTAGCGCAAGTGTTGGCGGAGCTCGGGCATGCAGTGCATTTAGTGCATGGACCTGTGTCTTTGGCTGTGCCACAACATCTTACTCAAGTGATTGGGGTGACTACCGCTCAAGAAATGCACGATAGCGTACATGCCATATTATCTAGCTTAGAAGATCAACATAAAGATAATAAAAAAATCATTTTTATTTCAGTGGCTGCAGTCAGTGATTTTAAAGTTAAGTCTCCGAGTTTGGAAAAACGAAAAAAGTCAGTAGATTTATCTTCAGCGCTCACGCTAGAATGTGAGTCGAACCCAGACATATTAGCCAGTGTTTCAAATAAATTAGTTGGCAGGCCTGATTATTGTGTTGGTTTTGCCTTAGAGACAGCAGAAATGGATAGCGCGTTAGATTATGCTGCACAAAAACTAGTGCAGAAAAATTTGGACATGATAGTGCTAAATCAATTGCAAAAAGATATTGCCTTTGAACAAGATAATAACGCCGTCACGGTTTTATTAAAACAAACTGTTAAACAAAAGCCTTTGAATTTAGGCAAAGCACCTAAAATTCAAATCGCGCAACAATTAGTAAAAATTATTTTAAATAACATCGTAACAAAGACAACAGCAACTGAGAGTATTTATGCAAAAAGTGAAGCTTAAAATTTTAGATCCAAGATTAGGTCACGATATTCCTTTACCTAAATATGCGACCAATGGATCAGCAGGCTTAGACTTAAGAGCCTGTATCGATAAGCCCATTACCTTGTTACCTGGTCAAACAGAATTATTGGCCACAGGTTTAGCCATACATTTAGAAGATCAAAATTATTGTGCCATGATTTTACCGCGTTCGGGTTTAGGCCATAAACATGGCATTGTGTTAGGGAATTTAACCGGTCTTATCGATTCAGATTATCAAGGCCAATTGATGATTTCTTGTTGGAATAGAGGTCAAATACCTTTTACAGTCGAAGTGGGTGAGCGTATTGCACAATTGGTGATTGTACCGGTCATGCGTGCCGATTTTCAGATAGTAGAAGATTTTCAAGATTCAATGAGAGGCGCTGGTGGTTTTGGTCACACAGGTCGTCATTAATTCAATAGGATAGGAATCAAGCGCATGGATTTTTCAACAGACGTTGTTCAAGAAGCGGGTCATCATGTCTCTCCTCATATTTTTAGAGCTTATGATATTAGAGGCGTGGTAGATGAAGGTCTTACAGAAGAAACCGTTTTGTTGATAGGTAAAGCGATTGGTACCGTTGCGCTTTCTAAAGATCAAACGGTGATTAGCATAGGCCGAGATGGTCGTTTATCTGGTGAACGGTTATTAAAAGCCTTAGCCAAAGGCTTATTATCAACAGGCATCCATGTCGTCGATATTGGCATGGTGCCGACGCCTTTGGTGTATTTTAGCAGCCCTACCAGTGTGATGCTTACGGGTAGTCATAACCCAGCTAACTATAATGGCCTAAAAATCACTGTGGCGGGTGATACCTTGTCAGGCGAAGATATTTTAAATTTATATTTGCGTATTCGCCTTGGTCAATTTGCAGTAGGTGAAGGTCACTATGAACAAAAGAATATTATTGCTGAGTATACGCAAGCGCTTTTAGCCGATATTAAGCTTGGCAAGCAATTAAAAGTGGTTGTTGATTGTGGTAACGGTATTGCAGGTAACATCGCACCTGATATTTTGACACAGTTAAATTGCGAAGTGATTCCGCTTTTTTGTGAAGTAGATGGGCGTTTTCCTAATCATCATCCCGATCCCAGTCAGCCTAAAAATTTAAATGATTTAATCAAAGCTGTGATAGAAAATGGTGCCGATATTGGCATTGCTTTCGATGGAGACGGTGACAGATTAGGTGTTGTGACGAATAAAGGCGAAATTATCTGGCCCGATAGAGTATTAATGCTCTATGCACAAGCTGTATTGGCTAAACAACCTGGTGCTGAAATTGTCTACGATGTAAAATGTTCAAAGCATTTAACCGATGTTATTTTGCGTGCAGGAGGCATTGCCTCAATGAACCAAACTGGGCATTCATTTATGAAAGCCAAAATGAAAGCCAGTGGCGCACCATTAGGTGGTGAAATGAGTGGCCATTTTTTCTTTCAAGATAGATGGTATGGTTTTGATGATGCGCTTTATGCCGCATGTCGATTACTCGAAATTTTATCCAATCGCCCTGAAGCCGCTTCAGTCAGTTTTGATATGCTACCCAATTCTGTGAATACGCCAGAGATTAATATTGCCATTCCAGATGAACAAAAATTTATGTTTATCGATCACTTAAAAAAACAATTCCAAAACATTGAAGCCAAATTGATCACCATCGATGGTTTAAGAGTAGAGTTTGAATCGGGTTGGGGATTAGTGCGTGCTTCAAATACCACCCCTAATTTAGTATTAAGATTTGAAGCGACAACGCAAGCAGAACTATTACGCATACAAGTGTTGTTTAAGCAAGCGATGCAACAAATAGAGCCTAATTTGGTTTTTCCTTTTTAGGACGCTCACTTACAATAATATTCTATTTGCTTTAAATCGCGCTGAATTTGTCTATCAAGTTTGACATCGCTTTTTCTATCAGCCAATGCTTCAGCTACTCTTGTTTTGTAAGCGAAGCATTGCTCATGGCGATTATCTAACCATGAACCATATATGCCAGCACCTACTTTTTCATCTACGTGTTGAGCGCGCACAAAAGCAGCTTGGTTCATTTTTTCTTCTTGCAAGTTGATTGCCTGTAACATCGCTTTTTCAGCAGGTCTTAAGCCAGTGTCGCTAGCATTGGTTGATTGTGTAAATTCTGGCATGGAGATAATTTGAATATCTTGGCAATTTTTGGGTACGCTGGCTTCGACATTCGTTAAGTAGTGGTTGCCACTTTCAGCATCAAAACAGCTATAAACCGTTGTTTTGGCAAAAGCAACTTGACTACTCACCAAACAGGTTAAAAATAATACAGTTCGCGAGATGGAAAACATAACTCACCTCGATATATTTTTTATGCAAATTCAATATCGTAGTTAATATGCTAACATTCGGAAAGATCATTAATCAATCTTGAATAGGTATACAGTGGTCTAGGGTGAGGAGAAATCACACGCCATATTTTTCTTGATAACTCAAAATAGCGGGTAAATAAGCCTGAAATTCGGGATTACTTTGCACATAAGCAATAATATGAGTCAAATTAACCAGGCTGACGACCGGCACATTAAATTCTTTTTCGAGCACTTGAATAGCAGAAAAAGAAGTGTGTTCTGAAGCACGCTCTTGTCTATCGAGCGCGACAACCAAACCTGCCACTTCTGCACCACTTGCGTGAATCATATCGATGGCTTCTTTGGCTGCAGTGCCTGCGGTAATCACATCATCGATAATTAAGACACGTCCAGATAATGGTGCGCCAATAATATTACCGCCTTCACCATGTGTTTTGGCTTCTTTGCGATTAAAACTATAGGGCAAATCTAGATGAGCAACTTGATTTAACCCAATTGCGGTTGCTGTGACAAGTGGAATACCCTTATAAGCCGGACCAAACAGAGCATCAAAAGTGAGCTGATGCTTATTTAGAGCTTGTTGAATGGCTTTTGCATAGCAATATCCAAGTTGATTTAAAGCAGAGCCTGTTTTAAATTGACCCATATTAAAAAAATAAGGGCTGATGCGCCCAGATTTGAGCGTGAATTCGCCAAATTTTAAGGCGTGATATTTTAGGGCGAGTTGAATAAACTCTAGTTGATAATTTTCCATGGGTGAATACTATGCGAGTGATAACAGCAAATGTCAATGGGATAAGAGCGGCAGCCAAAAAAGGCTTTTTTGAGTGGTTGGCCACGACAAACGCAGATATTGTTTGTTTACAAGAAACGCGAGCGCATCAACATCAACTGACCGATCCTATTTTTCATCCCACGGGTTATCATATGTTTTATTTAGATGGTGAAAAAGCAGGTTATAGCGGCGTTGCCATATATAGCAAAATAAAGCCAGATGAAGTGATTACGCAATTAGGCTTTCCCTTAGCAGATACAGAAGCGCGTTATATCGAAATCAAAATCGGTAAATTAAGTGTGGTGAGTTTATATTTGCCTTCTGGTACAAGCGGTGAAGGTAGACAAGAACAAAAATATTTATTTTTAGATAAGTATCTTCCTATTCTCAAAAAACAATTACAAAGCGATAGAGCCTATATTGTTTGTGGCGATTGGAATATTGCGCACAAACCTATCGATTTAAAAAATTGGAAAACCAATCAAAAAAACTCCGGATTTTTGCCAGAAGAACGTGCATGGTTAGATAAGGTTTTTGCCTTGGGTTGGGTCGATGGTTTCAGACACCTTAATCAAGAAGCCGAACAATATACTTGGTGGTCACACAGAGGTAAAGCTTACGAAAACAACACCGGTTGGCGTATTGATTACCAAATTATCACGCCAAATTTAGCGGATAAAATCACCGCGGTAAATATAGATAAATCTCTGCGTTTTTCCGATCATGCGCCTTTAGTGATGGATTATGATTGGGCTTAATATATCTTTGTTGATAGGTCAGAAAAAACCTTGAACTGATTTTTTAATAAACCAGTCTTTCATTCATCGAATACTAATACGTATTAATGTTTGAGAGGCTTGTCATGACAGATAAACATTCCGCAACCAGTGCAGATGCAATAGGTACTGCCTTATTCAGTAATCTTGGTTTACTTGGCCAAACGATTTTAACCAATGCACGTATCCCTGTCCCCTCTGTTGAAGCTTGCACTTCTGAACTAGATAAATTGTGTAAAGGTCAGCATTTTGGAGAAAGAAAAACAGCCGATCAGATTAGTGCCGAAAGAGCAGAACTTAAAAAAAACTTGCAAGCTAATTTTTCTCGTTATAATCAACTTAGTATTAAATCGGTAGGGTTATTGGGCGCACACCTGGGCGATATCAGTAATATTTTATTATGTGCTAAGTATCTTCGAGAATTCGAAGATGTCAAAGATCTAGAAATGGTCGAAAAATATAAGAAATTATATATTCAAGAAAAAGAGGTATTAAGAGACAAACTAGGCGACAAAGTCTTTGCAGATTTAATGGCCGATTTAATGCAAGCTTCAAGTAAAAATAAATTACATAAACATTTTGGTGCCTTATTTCATGCCGATAGTTTTTGTGAGACAGAGTTTCAACGCATTGCCGATGTTGCCAATACCGTTAATTTAACCAATTTAGCCAAACATGGACAGATGCCTAAAAAAGTGCAAATGGCCGCAAATCTATTTGGTAAAGAGCGAGAATATAATACCGTTGAACTGGCCTCTAAATTGGGCCATATTTTGTTACCCAATAATCCTGCACAAGATAATACGATATATGTTGTCTGTCCTGCCCTAGAAAAATTAGCGAAAAACCCAAAAGAAGCCTTAGCACAGCTGCAAAGTAAAGGCGGTGAAGCGCTCTATGAAAATATTCGTGCAGAAATTGAAGCCATGAATTTACCGCCTGAATGGAAAGCCAATATTAAAGTCGTGGGCGACAATATGGGTGCGGCAGTGGCAACAGAATATTTTTCGGCTATTCAGCAAGGCTTGCGTGGCGATTTAGGGCCAGCAGCAGAGGTGGTCAAAAAACACGCAGCAAAACACGTATTAGGCAAAGCCGAAGATCTTGCCAAAAAAGCAGGTCTAGGTGGCGGTGTCGAAGTGCTTAATCAATTAGGGGGGGCAAAAGGGTTAGCTGGCCATGTGCAAGAGTTAAATTTTCAAAACGTACAAACAAGCCCTTTGCTTTCTTCCGAATTTAGGGGAGCAAACCCTAAGTATGATGAATTTTTAACCAAAGCAAAAATTCCTCAAGGTCTTGGCTATGCAGGGTTAGCATTGGGTGTTGCTCAAGAGTTGGGTTTGGATAAAGTGGCGATGAAGGCAGTGGGCAAAGCTGATCAAAAATTACGTCAATATCATAAATATCGTGTTGTTAGACCAGGATTAAAGTTTGCAGCAGAAAATGCTTTGCCTAGCGCGGGTTATATTATGACAGGTGCTGCGATGGGCAGCGCTGTGCCTGGGATTGGTACCGGTGTGGGAGCAGGAATTGGCGCAGGGGTTGCTGTTGCAATGTTGCTTTACAAAGGTTATGGCCTATGGAAAGAAAGAAAACAAATGAGATTGGAAAAAGAAGCACGCAAAAGAGGGATGGAAATAGAATCTTCAGATCAAGATTTTGGTCCACTGAATGAGCCTGTTCCCCATGTTAAGTTTTCTCAGCATAAAGCCAAGGTAGAAGGTCATAAACCTAAACATGACTTAGGGGATGATAATCGTCTATCTTCTAAAAAACGTGCTAGAAACGAGGAGGATGCGCCTCCTCGTCATGAACCTCGAGCTAAACGCCATAAGAGCGCTTTTTAGAGGCTAATCAAATAGAACAGTCTTGGTTCATGCAACGGTGACTGTTTGGGTTTGGTAGAGTTGAAGTTGAAGGTTTAGACCAACCGATGGCGTTACCCACTAGTGTGCTGGTTCCGCTAAATAATGCACCAACCATGCCACCCACTCCTAAGTTACCACCATGAGAACGTGCTTCATGATGAGCCACGACTCCTGCCATGATACCCATCGGGATACCCATCGCTAAAATACCTGCACCACCAAAACCAATGATTGTTGAGCTTGCTGCAACTGAAAGAGAAGAAGCCAAAGCAACAGCAGTTGTGGTCACAACAGAACCACCCGCAACGGCAGAAACCTGGGTTGTTGAAAGCAATTTCATGATTTATCCAACCTACTAAATTATTAAAAAATACGCTAAAAATACATAAATGATTAACAAGCAAGAAAATTAACATACTAATAGTTTTATAGCAAGTTAGGTGACGGGTTTTTTGGTGTAATTACAAAGAAATCCCCCCGTCCGGCTTCGCCGAGACTACCCCCTTTTACAAAATGGGGAAAGTAACCCATTTCAAAGAAGGGGGTGGCGAACTCAGAGTGTGAGCCGGGGGATTTTAAATTATCACCCCTCCAACAACGCCCGTTGTTTTTGAATCAACGTGCGAATGCCAGATTGTGCTAGTTCAAGCATTTGGCTTAATTCTTGTGCATGAAAAGGTTTAGCCTCAGCAGTGCCTTGAAGTTCGATAAATTCGCCTTTTTGGGTCATGACCACATTCATATCGGTTTCTGCTTGAGAGTCTTCGATATAATCTAAATCCAATACTGGCGTACCTTGATAAATACCCACAGAAACAGAAGCAATTAATTGTGTCATAATCGGCTTATTTTCATTACCTTGACGCTTTTTGAGGGTTTTAATGGCTTCGGCTAAAGCAATACAACCTCCAGTAATACTTGCGGTACGTGTTCCGCCATCTGCTTGAATCACATCGCAGTCGATGGTGATGGTGTTTTCACCAACCAGTTTTAAATCCACGCAATTTCGGAGTGCACGTCCTATTAAGCGTTGAATTTCCATGGTTCTGCCGGTTTGTTTGCCTCTGGCGGCTTCACGATGGGTGCGTTCGTGCGTTGCTCTTGGCAGCATGCCATATTCTGCCGTAATCCAACCTTGGCCTTTGCCTTTCAAAAAAGGTGGGACACCATTGGTGATACTTGCCGTGCAAATGACTTTGGTATTGCCATATTCCACTAAAACAGAGCCTTCTGCCGACTTTATAAAATTACGGGTAAATTTGATCTCACGTAGTTCATCTGGTCGACGTGCACTTGGACGTTGCATAGCTTTTCCTCTGTCTAACTAACAATAGCGCAAATTATACTGACCAAATCCAAACTTGGCGATACGCTATTTTGGCTGGTAACATGAAGAAATGAATTTAAATATTATTTAGGTAGTCGGCTAAAAATGTTATCCAGCATGACGGGGTTTGCCCGAGTTCAAGAACAAACAGAATATGGCTTAATGGTATGTGAATTGCGTTCCCTTAATCATCGTTATTTAGATATTAATCTCAAACTCCCAGAAGGATGCAAAGAATGGGAAAGCGACTGTCGAGACAAAATTCAACAAAAATTGAGTCGAGGTAAGGTAGATTGTTTATTGCAATTTATGCCAAACAATCAATTTTCACAAAACTTAACAGTGAACAAAGGGTTAATCGAACAACTGGCAAAGGCAAGTGAGCAAATCGCAGCAAGTGTACAAAAAGAAAATAAACCTTTGAAAACCATCGATTTTTTGCGTTGGCCAGGGGTGGTCAATCAAGAGCAAATGCCCACTCAACAACTGCAAAAACCATTACTTTCTGCGTTAGAAGAAGCGCTTCAAAAGTTGATTTCAGTGCGTCAGCATGAGGGACAAAAATTAAGCGTTTTTTTGGCGGAGAAAAATCGGTCTTGTATAGAAAAGCTAGCCAAAATTACGCTATTGTTGCCAGAGGTGTTAGCATCAAAAAAACAAAAACTTGTGGATAAGTTGGCAGCCTTAAAACAGGAAGTCGACGCACATCGTTTAGAACAAGAATTAATTTATTTTGCTCAGCGCCTAGATGTTACTGAAGAGATTGAACGATTTGATGCGCATATACAAGAAGTCAATTGCCTTTTAAATGCACCTAAATGGGCATCAGAAGGCAGGCGTTTAGATTTTTTAATGCAAGAAATGCAAAGAGAAATTAATACTTTAAATAATAAATCGCTGAACAGTGATATCGCTAAACTGGCGGTTGATTTAAAAGTGATTATTGAACAAATGCGCGAACAAATTCAAAACATTGAATAATAGGTTGGGAACAAAAATGAGTGGTTTGGTGTTTGTGGTTTCTGCTCCTTCTGGTACAGGTAAGACCAGTTTGGTAAGCAGAGTGTTATCAAATGATCCCCAATTGACGGTTTCTATATCGCATACCACCAGAGCACCGAGAGAAGGTGAAGTAAATGGTCAAAATTATCATTTTGTTTCAGAACAAACTTTTCAAAAACTAGTTGAAGAGCAAAAATTTATAGAATATGCCAAAGTATTTAACAATTGGTATGGTACCAGTATTGAAAGTGTCGAAAAAGTGTTGAATGCTGGCAAAGATGTGATTTTAGAAATCGATTGGCAAGGCTTTGATCTCGTTAGGAAGCAATTTGATACGGTGAGTTTGTTTGTGTTACCTCCTTCTAAACAAACCTTAGTCGATAGGCTAGAGCACCGTGCTAAAGACAAGCCTGAAGTGATAGCGGCAAGAATTCAAGAAGCAGATAACGAAGTCAAACACTATGATTTATATGATTACTTGTTGGTAAACGATGATTTTGAGCAAACAGTGGGTGATATCGAAGCCATATTTCGTGCAGCCAGACTCAAAAAAGAGCAACAAGCACCAAAACTAACGCAGTTATTAGCCCAATTTAAATGAAATTATGATAATATAATTGTTGAACCAACCACTTTGAGTTATTTAGGTGAATTATGGCAAGAGTCACAGTTGAAGATTGTTTAGAAAAAGTACCCAACCGTTTTGAACTTGTGTTGGCAGCAACAGAGAGAGCAAGAAAATTGGCTCTTGGCAATGCTGAAGCCAGAGTGGCATGGAATAAAGACAAACCAACAGTGGTTGCCTTAAGAGAAATTTCCGAAGGGTTATACGATCCTAGCGCACCAGAAGAAGAACCTCCCGTACAGTTGTAGTTTAACAACATAAAGGATTTTCTGTGACGGATTACGTCGAGCTTCGAAATAAACTTGCTGCGTACCTAACGACGCAGCAAGTCGATAAAATTTTTGAGGCCTACCAGGTTGCTTATGATGCTCATCATGGACAGTTGAGAGTGAGTGGTGAACCCTATATTGTTCACCCCATGGCAGTCGCCGATATTCTGGCCGATTTACATCTCGATCATCAAAGTATTGAAGCAGCTATTTTGCATGATGTTATCGAAGACACCCCTTTAGACAAATCTTTTATTACTCATAATTTTGGCGAAAAAGTCGCAGAACTTGTCGATGGCGTCAGCAAACTTACGCAAATAAAATTTGAATCTCGCGAAGAAGCGCAAGCTGAAAATTTTCGTAAAATGATGTTGGCTATGGCCAAAGACATTCGTGTCATTTTAATTAAAATGGCCGATAGATTACATAATATGCGGACCATTGGGGCATTAGCGATGCCTCGAAAAAAACGGATAGCAAGAGAAACACTCGAAATTTATGCCCCCATTGCCCATCGATTAGGGATGCATGCCTTTAGAGTCGAATTTGAAGATTTGAGTTTTAAAGCACTTTATCCTCTACGATACAGAGTATTAAAAAAGGCTTTAAAACAAGGTAGAGGGCACCGAAAAGAAATCTTAAGCTCGGTAAAAAAAGCCATCCGTTTTAAACTAGAAGATTTTAGCCTGATTCACTTTAGATTATTATCTCGTAAAAAGCATTTATATAGTCTATACAAAAAAATGCGCAAAAAGCGTTTATCGCTGACAGAAATCCTCGATGTTTATGGTTTAAGAGTGGTGGTGGCAACGCATGATGAATGCTATCGCGTATTAGGCGTAGTGCATGAATTATTTAAACCCGTCACAGGACGTTTTAAAGATTATATCGCTATCCCTAAAGCCAATGGTTATCAATCTATTCATACGACAGTGATTGGCCCATTTGGCGCACCCATTGAAATTCAAATTCGTACCGAAGAAATGAACCGGATTGCTGAAAATGGCATTGCCAGTCATTGGGTCTATAAAACAGAACCCAATATAGATGAATCCGATGCGCAAATTCGTGCACGTGAATGGCTAAAAGGATTATTAGAAATTCAAAGCCAAACAGGTAATCCACTCGAATTTATCGAAAATGTGAAAATCGATTTATATCCAGATGAAGTTTATGTGTTCACGCCCAAAAGCAAAATCTTATCCTTGCCTCAAGGCGCCACACCTGTTGATTTTGCTTATATTGTCCATACCGATGTGGGTAATCAATGTGTTGCGTGTAAAATTGATAGGCGATTAGCCCCTCTTTCTACACGACTCATCAGTGGACAAACCATAGAGATTATTACGGCACCAGGTGCACATCCTAATCCTGCTTGGTTAAGTTTTGCTGTCACAGGTAAAGCAAGGAGTAATATTAGACATTGGCTAAAAAATCAAAAAGTCAGTGAATCACAAGAATTGGGTAAACGTTTGTTAAACAGTGCTTTGGCTGTGAGCAATTTGTCCATAGACAGTATTTCAAAAAACAAAGTGAAGCAATTTTTAGCACAATGTGAATTGCACAGTGTCGAACAATTATTTGAAGAAATTGGTTTGGGCTTACGCATGGCGGCGCTCGTGGCACAACGTTTGGTTGATGAAGACAGTATTAAAAGCCCTGAATTACATGAATCACATCAATCTGCCCCGCTTATTATCAAAGGCACCGAAGGCATGGTCGTGGCCTATGCGAGTTGTTGTTATCCTATTCCTGGTGATGCGATAGTTGGCCTCATTACCGAAGGCAAAGGCATCATGATTCATACAGAAAATTGTGTATGGTTACAAGAGCATCGTCCCAAACGTGAAAAATCGATTCATGTTCAATGGGAAGATAAAATTGAAGGCGAGTTTAAAGTAGAAGTATCGATTGATGTGATTAACGGCAGAGGCGTGCTGGCGACGCTAGCAGGCACTTTAGCTGAAACCAATAGTAATATTGTGAATGTGAAAGTAGATGAGCGAGATGGTCGTCATAATACCATTTATTTTGTTTTAGCAGTGAGAGACAGAGCACATCTAGCGAGAATTATGCGAAGATTAAGAAAACTGCCAATAGTCACTAGAATTGCAAGGTGTAAATCAAGTCATTAGTTATTAAAGGGGAAAAAGGAATTTGAACCAACGAGATAATATCCATATTATTGGTGCAGCTCTAGGTTGGGGTGCACAACGATATGAAACAGAATTAGGACCAGATGCTTTTTATGCTGCAGAATTGCCAGCGACTTTATCTTCTTTCACCGATAAAAATTGGCAATGGCATAAGACATTTTATCCCAATTTACGTCAAGAAAATCAAAAATCACTAGATTATTCCCAAAGAATAAAACAAATTGCTGAATTTGATCAGCAATTGGCGCAAGTGGTGAAGCAACAAGCGCAAGCAGGTGAATCTTATGTTGTATTAGGGGGAGATCATGCTATTGCTATTGGCACTTGGTCTGGCACCATTGCTGCGTTGAATGCCAAGCAAGAGTTTGGTTTACTTTGGATAGATGCACATATGGATTCGCACACCCCCGAGACCACACCTTCCCATGCAGTGCATGGTATGCCTTTAGCTATTTTATTAGGTCATGGTGAACCGACATTGGTTAACTTGATGGAATCAGGTGCAAAATTATCACCCAAGCATGTGGTTCTCTTTGGGGTAAGAAGCTTTGAATCAGGTGAAGCGGCTTTATTAGCCTCATTGAAAGTGCGTATTTATTTTATGGAAGAAATCAGGGACAGAGGCGTAGAAACTTGTATGCAAGAAGCCATACAGATAGTGAGCCAAGCGCCGAAAGGATTTGGTTTATCTATTGATTTAGATGCTTTTGATCCCATTGAAGCACCAGGTGTGGGTAGTCCTGAACCCAATGGTATTTTTTCAGATGGATTGGTGCCAGAACTCAAAAAAGCGTTTTCTCATCCTATGTTCAAAACAGTTGAAATTGTGGAGTACAATCCCACTCGCGATAAAGACAATAAAACCATAAAATTAACACAAAGAATTCTTGGATTGCTCTAAATGACACAAAACATCACTCATGACTTGATCCGTCAAGAAACGCAAGTCTGTGCGCATAACTATCATCCTTTACCTGTCGTGCTTACCAAAGGAGAAGGCGTTTGGGTGTGGGATATAGAAGGCAAAAAATACCTCGATATGATGTCTGCTTATTCAGCCCTCAGTCATGGCCATTGCCATCCTAAAATACTCGCGGCAATGACACATCAGGCAAATCAATTAAGTATGATTTCGAGGGCTTTTTATAGTGATAATTTAGGTCCTTTTTTGAAAAAAATCAGCTCCCTCACCGGTTTGGATAGTGTGCTGCCGATGAATACGGGTGCTGAGGCTGTTGAAACAGCCATTAAGGCGGCAAGAAGATGGGGGTATCAAGTTAAAAAAATTCCTTCTAACCAAGCAGAAATTATTGTTGCCGTTGATAATTTTCATGGTCGCACCACAACGATTATTAGTTTTTCAAGTGATGAAGCATATCAGAAAGATTTTGGACCCTTTACGCCAGGATTTAAACTCGTGCCTTTTGGAGACAGTGAAGCCATTCACCGTGCGATTACCCCAAATACTTGTGCGATTTTATTGGAGCCTATTCAGGGAGAAGCGGGTATTATTATTCCTGAAAAAGGCTATTTATCTGAAGTAGCGAAAATAGCAAGCCAGAATCAAATATTATTTATTGTGGATGAAATTCAATCGGGGCTAGGCCGAACGGGAAAATGGTTTGCTTACCAACATGAAGCTATTCAACCAGATGGTGTCATCTTGGGCAAAGCACTGGGCGGAGGCGTTTTCCCTGTTTCTGCTTTTGTCTCAAAAAAAGAAGTGATGGATGTGTTTACACCAGGCAGTCATGGTTCTACGTTTGGGGGTAATCCTTTAGCCGCAGCGATTGGGCTAGAGGCCTTAAATACACTAGAAAGCGAAAACATGATAGGCAATTCGGCAGAATTGGGCGCCTATTTTTTAAGAGAGCTCAGTAAAATATCTCACCCTTGGATCAAATCTGTACGTGGCAAAGGTTTATGGGTTGGCTTAGAAGTGAATACCGATTTAGTACAAGCAAGAGAACTTTGCTTAAAGTTATTAGACTTGGGTATTTTGTGTAAAGAAGCGCATGATAAAGTGATCCGGTTTGCACCACCTCTTATTATCGACAAACCCACTTTAGATTGGGCCTTAAGCAAAATTAAAATGGTTTTTGTCTAACCGCATATACTGAATCTGTCATGCCAGCGACCTGTCCGCCATAGCTTTAGCGACGGAGGAAGGCTGGCATCCAGGAAAAATAATATCTTCAAGTTTTCTATACTGGATACCAATTTTTAAGCTTGATTCCTATGTATCCCTACAACTCCTCTCTCATTTTATTTTCTGCAGTAGTCATCAGGGCTCGTTTTGTAGGGGCGCACCTTGCTTGCCTTGTCGTAGCTTCAGCGGAGACAGGTGTGTGCCCTGTAAAGTGCCCCTGTTAATTAATGCAAAAAAGTATAAAATAAGGATTAAAGAAATAAACAAATAAATAATAAGTATGACAAATAAAACACCCTGGGCTGGTTATTTAAATTTGGCAGTAGCCCAAACAGTGGTTGGGGTGAATGCAGTTATTGGTAAATATTTAGCCAATGAAGTACCTTTGTTTATTTTTGTGTGTGGCCGTTTTTTGATTGGCAGCGTGATTTTACTTTGGGCTTTTAAACTGTCTAAAGAACCGATGTTAACGCCGACTTATGCTCATGAGCAGAATAAACTTTCTTCTAAAGAATGGTTATGGCTAATTGCTCAAGCCTTAACAGGAGGCTTGCTTTTTAATTTGTTATTTTTTGGTGGACTTTGTTTTACCACCGCCAGTTCAGCGGGCATTATTTCCAGTACTTTGCCAGCGATGATCGCAATTTGTGCATGGGTATTTCTCAAAGAATCATTATCCACACGAAAAATTTTAGCCATTATATTGGCTGTATTAGGTATTTTTATCATTAGCTTAGACAATGGCTCAGGCGCCTCATCTGGGCAGGGTAACTTTTTAGGAGATGCTTTAATTTTATTGGCGATGTTTCCAGAAGCACTGTTTACGATTTTTGGTAGATTACTAGGTAAACGAGTACAGCCTTTGGCTTCAGCGGCGATTGTCACGACGATTTGTTGGCTAAGCACCATTCCATTTGGAGTGTATGATTTGGTGACAAAGGCGGACTATGGTTTATCTTTATGGCACATCGTGTTGATTTTATTCAGTGGTGCGTCCACCGTGATATTTTATTATTGTTGTAACAAAGGATTAGCAGTGGTGCAAGCTGGCATATCCGCTGTCTTCGGTAGTTTATTCCCGGTATCTGCCACGATATTGGCTTGGTTATTTTTGGATGAGCGTTTAGGCATGTACGATTTTATTGGTATGGTAGTCATTTTAACATCGATTGTGGTGGGTGCAGAACTTGAGCAGCTGGGGAGAAACAAAGTTTACTCTAATTGAGGTTGTCCGTCCTTAATCAATAGAGTTGTCTGTTCCACCCCACTTTAAGTATTGATCATTTTTCTTATGTTGCAAAAAATATTTTCATATTGTCAATTAACTCGGTTAAATAAACCCATTGGGTGGTTAATTTTATTGTGGCCAACGCTCATGGCGTTATGGCTTGCTTCTGATGGTAAACCAAGTTTAAAGTTAGTGGTTGTGTTTACCCTCGGTGTCATTGTTACACGCTCTTTAGGTTGTGTTATCAATGACTTAGCGGATATAAAATTCGATGCACATGTGCCTCGCACACAACATCGCTCTTTGGTGACGCAAACCGTATCGGTGCGTGAGGCGATTATATTGGCATGCTTTTTGGTCATGTTTGCTTTTATCTTGGTCTTGTTCACCAATTTCTTGACGATCAAACTTTCTTTTGTGGCATTGGGTTTGGCGACTTTGTATCCTTTTATGAAGCGAGTGACTTTTTATCCACAGATTTTTTTAGGTGCGGCTTTTGGGTTTGCTATCCCTATGGCCTATGCTGCGGCTGCTCAAACATTACCTTTATCTTGCTGGTTATTATTTTTAGCTATTTTAATTTGGGCAATTGCCTACGATACAGCTTATGCAATGGTAGACAGAGAAGCCGATTTAAAAATTGGTGTGAAATCAACAGCCATTATGTTTGGCCAATGGGATAAATTTTGGATAGGATTCAGCCATTTAGCCGTGATGATATTATTAGCACTGGTTGGCAAGTTAAACCATTTGGGCCTTATTTTTTATCTGAGCTTAGCCATTTGTTTAGGGTTAGCCATTTATCAACAATATTTAATAAAAGACAGAGAGCCAGCTCGTTGCTTTCAAGCTTTTTTGAATAATCATTGGTTTGGGTTTAGTTTTTTTATGGGAACAGTGTTAAGTTATTAGGGATATTTGATGAAACAGTCTGGCAAAGCAGGGAATTTTTTTTGGTTTATTGGTGTGGTGACCACGTTAAATTGCTTAAAAAAAATGTTTGATTTTTATGTAGAGTCTTTAGATGAACCACGAAAAAAAAATCGTAGTGTTCTTTTTCTTTATAATAATCAGAGCCAAAACACAAAGCTAAATTTAGCGCCAAGCCAGCAACCTAGTGCTAGAGCGAAATTTAAGCCTGGAAAGTCACGTGAGGTGACAGAATAAGGTGGTTTATATCTTAAGGCTTTATTTATCTCTACGTTGTCATGCCAGCGAACGCTGGCATCCAGTGTAATATATTAGGATTTAAAGATTAGAGCTTGAAGATATTATTGTCCTGGATGCCAGCTTTCGCTGGCATGACAAGAACAAGTGTGAACATGGGGTAAAAGTTATTCACACCCCTGTATCTGCTTTGCCATCTGGCTCTGCCATTTCTGATAGTTACCAGCCTTTAGTTCATAAGCATCTGCTAAAGGGGCAAGCTGAACTGTCTTAATCTTTTGAGATTGAGCTTGTCCTTCAAGTAGCACTTGAAGCAATTTAGGTTGAAAAGGTGGTTCACCTAATATACAAGTGACTTGATTGGCTGCAATATTTTCTTGTGCTGTTTTTAATGTTTTGACACTCGCAGGTCTGTCTGGGTGAATAGACAATACGCCAGCAACATCTAATTGATATTGTTTTTCTAAATATTGATAAGAATCATGTAATACCAAATAACGTTGAGCAGAATGCTTAAAAGTCTCACGATACATGTTATCGATAGTCAGTAATTGATGCGCAAATTGCTTAAAGTTGTCGAAGTATAAGTTTGCTTGAGCAGGATTTAAGTTAATGAGCTTTTTGGTAATCAGTCGAGCCATTTCTAGATTTAATGAGGGAGACAGCCAGATGTGTGGATCGATGCCATGATGGTCATGCTCATGGCCATTTTCATGATGGTCATCATGATCATCGTGATGATGATGCACATCTTGCCATTTTGCGCCCGTTCGTAAGGAGAGTAATTGTTTGTTAATGTTGGGTTCGGCCAGTAAAGTTAACAGCCTATGAGAAGTTTTTTCTGAATAAGCTTGAATGGGTTTATTTAAAAAACTTTCGAGTTCTGGTCCTATCCAGACAACAAGATTGGCTTGTTCTAAGCGCATGATATCTTTTGGTTTTAAACTAAAATCATGGCTAGATTGGTTGGCAGGAATCAACACGGAGATCTCTGTCTCAGTGCCTTGAGTTAATTCCGTTAGCATTAAGCCAAGTGGTTTGATACTCGTTGTGATTTTTAAAGGGGTACTTTGAGCAGCATATAACGGCTGAATAAATGTAATAAGCAGTGCCAAAAGGCATAAACGGATAGAATTCATCATAAAATTGGTTTATTTATATCAGTTATCAGTAAGGTTGATAGGTTTCTCTGGTTTATAACATATAATTGGCATGAGATTAAATTTAAGCAAGAGATAGTTAAATGGCTAATGACAGGCTGGTTGAACTGCAAGATGTGGCTTACCAGATAAACAATAAACCCATTTTAGATAAAATTGAATTAAGTGTTTTTTCTAAAGAAATTGTTTCGTTGGTAGGCCCAAATGGCGCAGGTAAATCAACGCTGATTAAAATACTGGTGGGCTTACTAAGTCCTACACAGGGTGAAGTACGTGTTAAGCCCGGCATCACTATAGGATACACGCCGCAAAAAATGCACTTGGGGGCGCTGTTGCCTCTGACAGTTGCTCGATTTTTACGTTTAGTAGAAGCCAAACGACCTTTAAGTGAAGTCTTAACTGAACTCAATATTTCGTCAAACTTACTAGATACCATGGTGTGGCATTTATCAGGAGGAGAATGGCAACGTGTGTTGCTGGCCAGAGCTCTATTACAAAAACCAGATTTATTAATATTAGATGAACCAGCACAAGGCATCGATTTAATTGGCCAATCTGAATTATATGCGTTGCTTAGACACGTTCGAGACAAATATGAATGTGGCATATTACTTGTTTCACATGATTTGCACATTGTGATGGCAGGTACCGATAGAGTGATTTGTTTACAACAACATATTTGCTGTCAGGGACATCCGGCAACCGTTTCAAAAGATCCGGCCTTTCAAGCATTATTTGGACCTGTTGCTAAAGATTTGGCGTTATATACGCATCAACACGATCATGATCATCAACATTAAGTGAGTCTTATTTGTGATAAGTGAATGGCTACCTTCTTTTTTATTGCGTGCGATGGCAGCAGGTGTAGGTATATCTTTAATGGCAGCGCCATTAGGTGCCATTGTGGTGTGGCGGCGCATGGCCTATTTTGGCGATGCATTGGCACATGCAGGATTATTAGGCGTGATTTTGGCGATTGCATGGCAAGTTCAACCTTTATTTGGATTAATTTTGGTTGCACTTGTCTTTTGTTTGATTTTTAGTCGTTTACCGAATAATAGCTGGTTGGCAACCGATACGTTATTAGGGTTATTAGCACATGCCAGTTTAGCATTGGGCATGGTTTTGCTCACGTATGTGCAAAATAAAAGTGTTGATATCATGGGATTTTTATTTGGCGATATTTTAACGGTTCAATCCTCCGAGTTGGCTCTGATTTATGGGTTACTTGTTGTGATTTGGG
>CAYSTH010000022.1:0-12232 GCA_964433995.1 uncultured Francisellaceae bacterium
GGCTTGCACCTGCTAAAGTGGTGAAATTTACTTCTGAAGCACTCGGCGTTAAAACAGTTTTTCCATTTAAAATAACAGTCGTTCCCGCTCCGCCTTGTAATTCAAGCACATCAATTGTATTACCAGTTGCAGTAATACTACCTGTTACAGTGGAGCTTCCTTGAAAAATAATTGTTTCTAGTGCTGCACCAGCTGCGAGCACACTGACACCACCGCTAGCTGGAACTGAGCCAATGTTTTTATTATTGGGGACAGTCAGCTTCCAGTTGCCTGCTCCGTCAAAAACGACACCATCTTTACCACCGGTGGCATCATCTAAAACAGCATTTGCTATCACATTTTGCACCGCACCAAATGCACTATATGGCAAACTGGCTATTAAACAACTTGAAGCTAAAACTAATTGGGTAAGACGACGCATGAATTATTCTCCCTGATTACACCCACTCGTACCGCATTCTGAGCCATGCCGAATGCGCACGATAATCGCCCCGATATTCATAATGATAATTGGTGCTGTAGTTAAATCCGTGGCCGTTATATAAGGTAATGTTAAAACCTGCTTCTATGCCATCTCTTCTAGAATTTAAACCGTCTAATACAAAAGTGGGGCCGCCCGCTATAAAATTGGCATTGGCATGATCATCTTCTCTATGAAAATCATATGACCATAATACGTATACATCCGGCATAACGGTTACTTGATCATATACGCCGCCTTCATAAACCGAGCGTAAGCCCACTGTGCCTCTGAATAAATTGGCATCGTCTAATTTCACTTGTAAATTTAAACTATCGGCGCTGGTTTCACGGTAGGAATCAAAATGAGTGTGCACATAAGTGGCGGCAATCAAAGGGATAATTTTGATTTTTTCATATCCCCACATATAGCCTAGCTCAGCACGGCCGCCTGCTTGCCAGCCATGATAGCTCGATTTGCTATCACGAACCGCTCCGCCTGAAATAATGTGCCGACGAGTATGATACTGGTTATAAGCTGTAGCAAGATTAGCTTCTAAGTAAATAGGCATAGCATCAAAATCGTAATTAGCATATAAATCAACTTGATAACTATCTATGTCATTTTCAGAGGTAGCAAAATCGCGAGGATCGGTACCTAAAGAAAAAAAGCTAACATCTACACCCACTTTGTTTTGCTTTTCAAAATTCTTTTCTAGACCAATTTCAACACCAACGGCATCAGCATGATAACCCGCAAATTCACCTTTTTGTTTTTGCTTTGCCCAATTGCCCTGTATTTGCATCCAAACTGAAGTATGAGGTGAAATGGGCATAATGGCAGCCGTAGCAGTCGTCGTTACAGCTGTTTCGGCATCAGGATTGTCTTCTCCTGCTGAATAACCTGTTATGCCTGAATGCGCTGTGCGTTGTTTCCCGGCAAACTCATCATATCGATGGTTCACACGGTACATGCCCCTGATAAAAGATAATTGACTAATCTGAGTTAGTGCACCATTCAACTCTGGAGCTAAATTATAAAGCTCTCTATTTCGAGAATCTTGGTTGGCTAATGCATTAATATTATTATTTACCGATACGATTAAAGCAGGTGCGGTACCGCTGGCAACAAAAACATCGAGCGCATCCCCTACTGACTTACTGATAGGCGTCGTACCAACTGCAGCATAAGATGCAACTGGAAAACCAAAGAGTAGCGTACGAATCAATCCTTTTAATACATTTTGTGCCATTATTATAACCTTCATTTTTTCCCTAAAATTTAATCTACCCTTTTTTTAAAAAACAGCCAAAGGACTTATTTTTTAAGATTAAATCCCCCCGCCGCTTCGCGTCGGCCCCCTTTAGTATCAAAGGGGGCAAAATCGCAGAACACATCCCTATTTTATTTCAAAAACCAGCATAAAAAATGTTAAATTCACTGAATTCTACAATAAAAAAAGAAGGCTTCGCCCCCTTTGATACCAAAGGGGGCCGGCTGCACTAGCAGCCGGGGGGATTTACCACTCATATCGTAATCTCACAAACCCCGTATGTGCCCGATAATCATTCCTAAAGTCGTAATCATAACTCACGGAAAAAACAAAACCGCCTTCTCCGAAAATTGTTAAACTTGTTCCTGCATTATAGCTCTCTTTAGTCGGAAAATAGCCTATCGTATCGTATGAGGGACCAATGCTGACAAATTGACTGCTTGTTTTTTGTTGGTTTTCAAACAATTCATAGCGAATTTTGGCGTGCAATTCCGGCTGAGTTAAAAGCTCGTGAGCAACAATATTGTTAACCAATTTGACACCAAATTCTGCTTGTAAATTATCTTGAGCTGAAGGGCTCACCTTTTGACTCGCTGTCCCTGCTCCACGTTCGGTATATTCTTCTATGCTGAGATGGCTATAAGTTAGAGCAAGAGTAGGTACAGTATGAAAAGATAATTTACCAAATGCATACCCTATTTCTGTTCGTGCACCATATTGCCATCCATGATAATCAGCCTTTACAGGTACGCTAGCATTATTTAAACGAATGGTGCGATTTTGATCGTAATTTAAATAAGTGGCTGCGACCATCCAATTGATAAACATAGGATTAGATAAATTCACATCGCCATAAATGCTACCCTGGTAATATTCTATTTCGGTTCTGGCTTGATTTAAATCATGGTGAATACGACTACTTGCAAAGGCCAAGCTTAAGCCAATAAGACTGCGTTCCGAAATAAAGGTATCCCCACCTATTGCAAGGCCTTTTGTGGTTGCATCAAAACCATTGATTAAATCTCTACTATCTTGTTCTGAATAATTAGCAAATCCTTTTACCCATGCTCCATGATATTTTTTATTAATATACCCTGCCGCATACCCCCCTGATGACCAGTGATTTTGCGCTCTGATATCATCCATTCTTTGGGCAACCAAACCAAAAACATCTTGTTGTGTGGTTTGAACCGTTTGGCTTGTAGAAGAATCTACAATGGGTGTCACACTGGCTAATTGATCTCTAAATTTGGTTAAATCGTTTATATTATCCAGTTGTTGAGACAACCCTAATAATTCTCCCGATAATCCTGATTGACCGATAATATTATCAAATACTGAACTGATCCCTAACAAATGAGGTTGCATGGTAATTTCTTTTATGGGTGTTCGAATCAGCTCTAAATTTAATTCACTCGCGCTCGTGCTAATTTTTGTATTTAAAAATAAACAGTTTTCGCCACCTATTAAAATAGGTTCAACTGGCACCGCACCACTGCTGTCTCGAATAAGTGTAATGGTCGTTTTTCCAAATGGCACAGCCGCAATCTTAGGGGCAGAAATTAAATTAATTTTACTCCCTGCTGATAATGTCATTCTGCCAGTTGAAATAATAGCCGGTACCAAACCCGTGACTTTATCGGCCATATCGTAATGCAACATGGTATTATTATTTAAACTAACGTTTCCTGTTCCCAGTAATTGTAATGTTTTGCCAATGGGAATAATTAATTGTGCCGTATTGTTTAAGATTAAATTTCCGGTAATACTATGATTCGCTGCATTATCTAGTAATAATACTTGTTGATTATTGACTGTTGTTTGAGTGGCACGAATATTATTTTGTAACGTAAAAATGCCGCTTGTTCCGTTCATGCTCACTAAGGCCAGACTGCGAGTAGCTCCCATTTCTCCATAACTGCTATTTACACCATCATACACAACACTTCCTACACCAGGGGCAGCACCATCTATAGCTGATTCAAACTTAATATTTTTATTAATATTAAGTGTTTTGCCATTAGTGATATTTGTTTGTGTGGCCTTAAAATCAGCTTCTATCACTGCATCACTCGATGCTGTGAATAAACGAATGGTTTGGGTTTGACCAGAAGCTATTTTAAAGGTCACAGCATTGGTTGCCGTAATGTTGATTTCACCTTGGTTATTTAAACTGGGATTAATGGCTGCAAACACATTTATTGGCCCGATGCCATTTAAGGTTAATTTACCATCACCTATAAAAGTCATATTTTTAGCATAAATTTGTTTAGCCGCCAATTGCACTTCGGCGCCTGTTGCACCTACTGAAATCGTATTTAAACTTTTGGTATTTTGACCCAAGTCACTTGAAAAAGTACTGTTACCTGAAAATAAAAGATTCCCTTGTTGATGGTTTTGGGTAACCATGCCATTTGTGATAGTGCCATTTATTGCATCTAATATTTGTAAAGTGCCATCACCTGTAAAATTGACTTGATTTGTCAAAGCGATGCCATCTTGAACAATAAGAAGGCCATCACTCGCTATAGCAACATCATTAGCATTTAAAGTACGACGCAAGGTTAACACTCTTCCACCAGATTGATTAACAAAATCGAGTTTTTTTATCGGCATAATCGATGTGCCTGTTGTGCCACCGATTTTGCCTCCTTCTAAAAATTGAACGACACCAGAATTTGCCGTACTTGTCGTGATATTGATTCTCGCAATTTGACCATCTTGCTCTAACACTAAAGCAGCATCATTATTAAAATTGACTGTACCACTTACTATATTTCCGGTTTGCACTCTAACTTCTGCATTCGCCTGATTATTGGTATTTAAGTTAATTAAGTTAATTGAACGAAGAGTAGGATAATCTCCCATGCTGCCTGATACATTGGCTGAGCCTTGAAAATTAAGTGTGGCAACCCCTGTAGCAGGATTGTGATCAAAACTTACCCCACCTGTATTGGTGATTGCATCATTATGGCTAATATTAAAAGTTTGTGTTCCACCGCTATCAAAGTTATATCCACTCGCAGAGGGTGTTGTTGTGCTGTTGCCACCGTCTACAACCGGCGTAAAAGCAACACAGTTAGAAGATGAAGAGATAAAAAAAGTCAGAAAATTACTTGATGATAAAACGGCTTGTATGAGGGAAGATTGTTTTTTCACCAGTCACTCCTTGACTTGAGAAATAGCATCTCAAGAATTGTACCACTAAAAATCCCCCCGCTCACATCCTGCTACGCTATCCGCCGTCGCTGAAGCTATGGCGGACAAGAGCTTCGCAAGATAAGCTCTTACAACGCTTTTTTTGACAAGTTAATTGGGTTAATTTTACAACTTGAAAAAGGTCTATGGTTTAGGAGAAACTTTTTTTAACAATATTTTGAGTTCAGGCACATAGCTTTTAATTCGAGCATAGATTTCATCTGCGAGCTTTTCATCATAAGTATGTGAAGTCATATTGCGATCAGAAAGCATTTGTAGCCACAATTTTTCATTATCAATAAGTCGTGTTGAAAAGGCTTCTTTGATCACTTCTTTAGGATAATTGAGCGGTAAGCCTTTTTCTAGAAAATAATCTTTTAAAAATTTCCATGCTAACTCAAAAGTAAATTCAAATCTTTGTATGGTTGCATCAATATTAGCTCTATCTGCCATCACAGGATTCATATAAATAGCTTCTAATGAGGTCAGTGCTTTTTGAAATTTTTCAAATTTGATTTGAATTTTGGACATAAATAACCTTTTTATCTTTTAAAATATTCTGATACAACGCATCACTTATGCTATTTTTATCGAATCTAATGCAATCTATTTTTAACAAGGTATCTGCCTCTTCTATTATGTTCATTACTTGCAACCAATTTTCTTCTGTTGCTTTCGGACAAATAATCGCCATATCAATATCTGCACGCGCTTGATTATCTCCTCTCGCGCGGGAGCCAAAAAGCCAAATTTCATCGACAAATTTAAGGGCTTTCAACTTATCAATAAATTGATATTGTATTATTTCTTTGTCCATATTTACCTATGTTAATACATGTTAGCATTTAATCAAATGCCTTGAAGATCCTCCGGCTCACATCCTGTTATGCTGAAGCTTTGCAGGACAAGCTCATGCTCTACCCTTTTTTTATTAAAAGTCATTTAAACAACCCCATAAAAGAGAGCAAGCTCGGTGAAACAGGGACAGGGGAATTTTCCTATATCCCCAAAAAAAACCCCTATAAAAGAGGTTCTCAGTTTTGCACTCATCTACTAATCAAACCAATGTAAAAGATCATGTTTAAGATATTCAGCCAATTTGATACCATCTCCTCCAACCAATAGTGTTTTTTGAACAGGATATTTTTTGATAAATTCTGTCATACCGGAACCCAGTGTTTTTTTTGTGCCACTCTTTACTTCAATAGCTATCAAATTTTCTCCGTGTTGTAACACAAAATCTACTTCTTTATTGCGTTCTCGCCAATAATACAACCCTATTTTATTTTTTAATCCCTCGTTGTAAAGATGCGCGCCCACTGCAGATTCTACCAACCTTCCCCAATGTTCAAGATCGCTAAGCGCTGATTTAAAAGAAAGTGGAATTTGCGCAGAAACCAATGCCGTATTCAGCATTTGTAATTTTGGACTTGATGCTTTTTGTCTTACCGGTTTATTTGAGTATTTTTCGATGCCTGTTAACATCCCTGCACCTGATAACAAGCTTAAATAATGTGCCAACGTGGTCGCATTCCCTGCATCACTCAATTGACCAAGCATTTTTTGATAAGACAAAATTTGGCCTGAATATCGAGACCCTAACTCAAATAATCGACGAAGTAATATTGGTTTATCTACCCGCGTCATCAATAAAATATCTCTAGAAATATTGGTTTCAATTAACGAATGCTGTACATATTCCGCCCACCTCTTTTCGTCATTTATTAATGACGCCGATCCTGGATAGCCTCCAAAATAAACATATTGTTCCAAGTTCCAATCAAATGCATCTTGCATTTCTCTAAACGACCAATGCGTCATTTGAGTTAACTCAAAACGACCAGCCAGCGTTTCTGTTAATCCTCTTTGAATTAACAAGGGAGCTGAACCTAAAATAACAACTTGTAAAGGAATATCGTTAAAAGTATCTTCATCCCAAAGCTTTTTGATCCGTTCTGACCAGTGAGGAATTTTTTGCACTTCATCTAAAACTAACAACCCAGGTATTCTCTGACTTAATTGCCGCTGTGTTTTTAACCTACCAATTTCCCATTGTTGCTCAAGCCAAGGTATATCCTGAATACCTGGTACATCAGCTGATGCATAGTGCGAAGGAATATCTGTTGTCTTAAGTATTTGTTTGATTAGTGTGGTTTTACCTACTTGTCTAGGACCCGCAACAACTTGGATAAAACGTCGGGACTCGTTGAGGCGAGACAAAAGTAATTGATTCGCTTGACGTATATACACATAAACCCCTTTACAATTTGTTCATCATGTTGAACAAATTTGTTCAACATGATGAACAAATTGTAAAACAAGCTACAAAAAAGTCAAATCTCTACACCCTTTATTTATCCTAGAAATAAAAAAAGCCCCGATAAACGGGGCTCTTAATTTAGTGAAGTTTATGTATATGGCTATATCACGATTACCATTCGTATCTGATTCTAGCGAAACCAGAATGTGCATGGAAACCTGATTTCCAGTCGTAGTCATAGCTGATGCTAAAACCTAAACCAGAATCACCATAAGTTGTTAAGCTTAAACCTACGTTATAATCCGTACGTTTAACTGAAGCACCTTGTACATTGTAAGATGTACCAAAACCAACGAATCTAGAATTTGCATCCATTTCATCGCCAATAATATCGTAGCTTACATTAACATGTGCTTCTGGCTGCAATAAGGCTTTTTCCATTTCATAATCGTAAGAGAATTTCACACCTACACCCGCTAACAAGGCGCTGACACTTCCATAATCAATAATTTGATTTGCAGTTGAGTTTCCTTTTTGTTGGAAGCTATCAAAGCTCGCATGTGTATAAGTTAAATCAGCTGTTGGGATGATATGGAAGCATTCTTCGCCAAAAATATAACCCACTTCAGCTCTTGCACCATACTGCCAGCCATCAAATTCACCCAGGCTAGTTTGGTTAAAACCACCTGTTGAGATAATTTGAGTTTCTTTATATTTGTTGAACGCAGCTGATGCCATCCAATTCACATAAAGTGGTGTAGTGACATTCCAGCTACCATAAAAAGCACCTTGGTAACTATTGATATCAGAGCCGCCACGTTGAGAATCGAAATTCACATCTGTGCTCGCCCAAGCTAAACTGACGCCCACCAAGTGTCTGTCAGTAATCATGATATCTGCACCACCAGCAAGACCCCATGTTTCACCAGTGTAACCAGCAATATTACCGCGTCTGTTTTGGTCGGCATGGCTACCAAATACTTTTACCCAAGTACCATGACCTTTTTCAGTCATATGACCTGCAGCATACCCTGTATTATAGGAATCTACACCAGCGCGTAGCTCATTAATACGTTGTGAAAATAAGTCAAAAGTTTCATTGGTCACACCAAATGAACTATCCACTAAACTGCCGTTAATACCCTGTGGGGCAATTTCAGCGAGTTCTTCGTTTAATGCTTCTGGAGAACTTGCTATATCACCTAGGCCATTAACTAATTGCAACAATGCACCTGAAGCATTTGTGTCATCGATTTGAGCAAAAACTCCACCCAGACTATTTGCATTGCCTTCTAGACCTGTAGGCACTTGGCGAGTAGCGACTAACTGTAAGTGCTGCGTATCTGGTGTACTTAAAGTAAACTTAATAAAGACATTACTTAGATTTTCAACTAGATTTGGCGTTACACCCACTGTCATACCACCACCAGACACAATTAAGTCTTTAGTTTCGGCTGCGCCTACAGACAGCTTAGAAAGGTCATAATTGAGCAGAGTGACTGTTTGTGTCGCAACTATATCTGCGTTACCAGCAGCTGTAATGGTACCCGGAGTATCTGTATCACCTAAGTCAAAAGTGAATCTAGCGTTTGCTGTGCCACCATTTGTCAAAGCACCCGTCAATTGCACGTCTGCACCAGATGAAACGCCTACATTACCTGCGCCTGTGATTTGTAAATCTGCGGCATCAACTAAGCCACCTGTAAAATTCAAAGTTGTACCAGCTGCTTGTATGATGTTTCGGCCAATTTGAGCAATGTTCAAATTAGCTGTAGCGGTGTCTAAAAGAGTTAAGTCTACAGTATTAACTGCATCATTATCCAAGGTACCTAATACATTTAAAACTGCATTTTTGTTTAGAGTAATCGCTCCATCAACTTGAAGTATTTTGGTTGCTGCAACGTTAACGGTAGCACGAGCACCTGCTGCCGCTCCGTTACTCAGTTTTAGTGTCTGATCCATAATGTAATTGGCATTAATATTTATTGTGGAACTATCATTAACCGCAACAGTACCGTTTGTTTGACCACCACCATTTAAGTTTATTGTTGAGGTGGCCGAGGTTGCAATATTTGTAGTAGGATTTGCTTGACCATTAAATGTCAAAGTTGAAGTATTGTCTGTAAATATATTTGCTACACCCACATTTCCAGTAAAAGTACCTTGGAATGCTTTTGATACATCAATATCACCTGTGATAGCAGAAGCGCCTATCACAGCTAACGTTGTTGCACCTGTAGAAGTACTGGTCAAACCTCCTCCTGTTAAAGTTAAAATGCCACCAACCGTAACAGCATGAGCAACACCTTGTATATCTAAATTACGTGCGTTTAAATTTGCAGTGAACGCTGCGTTAGCGCTTTCTGTTAATTTAACATCTCGGGTAACCGCTGCAGCGCCTGTAAAAGTTGAACTGGAAGTATCTTTAAGCAAAACATCTTGATTGACTGTTGTTGCACCGCCCACTATTAATGTTGTGCCTACACCTTGAACTGTTAAATCAGTACCAGAAACCTTCAATTGGTTTGCGCCTGTTAAAGTAAGACCACCACCATCTACGCTAACTTCTAATGCTTTTACATTACCTGCTACAGTAACAATACCATTTCCAGCATTTGCTGTTCCGCCTAGAACATTTATTTTTGCAAGTGGAGTGACTATATCAGTGATAGAACCTGAAACTGCGCTTTGACCCTCAAAAATAAGGATGTTACCAGCATCACCGCCTGAATTACCTACTGAAACATTACCAGTATCACCAAAAACACGACCTGTACCTTTGTCTTTTACAGTAAATGTAATCGGGCCTCCAAAATTAAAATCTACACCATTAGCAATAGCTTTAGCATCAGAATCTGTATTTGCATTTCCTATCACTTGAAGCACCGCATGAGCAGTGCTCATATACCCCATAGAACAAATCAGAACACTGGATGCTAACACCGTTCTGACTAAATTAGTTTTGTTTTTTCTGGTCGCTAGCAACATAGTATTCTCTCTCCGTGAGTAAAATTAAATTCCGTTTTTAAGTACAACTTAGTTGTTAAACCAAATCGCACCTGTAACAAAATATGCCATTAAGATTCATAATAGTCTAAGTACTTTGAGTTTGACAACCTCAATCAAAATCCCCCCGCTCGCTGGAAGCTCGCGACCCCCTTTGGCATCAAAGGGGGTAAAATCGCAGAATATTTCAGAAAATAACTGTTTTAAAATAATTGTTGTGTAAATTTACTACAATAGGCAAAAATCAAAGAATGCTTTGCCCCCTTTGATGCCAAAGGGGGCCGGCGCAGAATGCGACGGGGGGATTTAAATCATGCACAAAAAATATAAAATAGAATTATATAACCTGCTGATATTAATATGTTTTATTATGACATCAGGTTGTCAATCTACTGGCCCATCGTCTAATAATTTAGTGCACTCTGAAATCAAATTAGCTCAACAATCTGGATTTAAATCCAGTGTTATTAAAACAAAAAACTTTGAATTAACCAGCTTAATTAAAAAAAGTGATCCCGTCGATTCTGTAAAGAAATTAGTTATTTATATAGAAGGTGATGGTAGAAGTTGGATCAAAAAATCTATTTTATCTAAAAACCCCACTCCACCTTATGCCTTAGGATTAAGATTAGCTATTCAAGATCCAAGAGGCCAAGAGTCTAATACTACCATTGCTTATTTAGCTCGCCCTTGCCAATTTACTGAACATAAACCAACTCTCTCTACTTGCGATGCCAAATATTGGTCTAGCGACAGATTTAGTGAAGTGGTGATAGCTAATATGAACGAAGCTATTAATAAAATAAAAACTGCAAGTGGCTTTGAAAATCAACATAAAATAGAATTGATTGGTTATTCAGGTGGAGCTGGCGTTGCCGTGCTGGTGGCAGCTCGTAGAAATGATGTTGATATATTAAGAACGGTAGCTGGAGATTTGAATCATGATATGATGAGTGAATATCATCACACTACACCATTACCTCATTCTTTAAACCCGATTAGTTTTGCCAATAAATTAAGTAATGTAAAACAAATTCATTATATTGGTAATAACGATAAAATTGTTCCTAAAAAAGTAACAGAATCTTTTATAAACGAATGTGATAAATATCTAGAAAAACAGGCTTTGAAGCCTGTTATAGTTGCTATAAATGCCACCCATCAAAAAGGATGGGAAACTCAATGGGAAAAAATTATTTTTTCTACTAAATCTAAAATCCTGGCTTTTTCACTTTTGCAGCAGGATTAAGTGTCTGGCTATGGCATTCAATTGCGTACAACATTCTTCTCACTGCTGCCGCTCTTGGCACATCATGTGTAGAAACACTTTCTCTTAAGGCATTCTTAATCTCATTAAATTCAGCTTCGGAGCTACTATTTTGATGAATTAAATTGCTTATTGCAGCAGAGTTTTTACTATCAAAGCCATCTGGGATTTTTTGCATTATTTCACTAAACAATATTTCTGCAATTTCTTCAGGTGTTTTAGGCTCAGTAGAATTTGCTGCTAATTGTGTATTGCCTGCTCCACTCTGTGCTGTAAATCCTGGTATAAATGCTTGAGTTGATTGAACAGGTACCGGCTGTGTTGACACAACAACAGGTTTTGATGGTGTTTGCTGTACAGGCGGTGTTGTGCCTTGATTTATCATTGTACTCTGTTGTGGTGGAGGCATTACAGGCGGCTGAGTAATAACCTTCGGAGTCTGTTGCATTGGTACAGGGTTTTGGTTAATAGTAATAGACTGCGTTGATGGCACTAATGGCTGAGTTGGAACAACAGCAGGTTTTGATGGTGTTTGCTGTACAGGCGGCGGTGTTGTGCCTTGATTTATCGTTGTACTCTGTTGTGATGGAGGCATTACAGGCGGCTGAGTAATAACCTTCGGAATCTGTTGCGTTGGTACAGGATTTTGGTTAACGGTAATAGACTGCGTTGGTGGCACTAATGGCTGAGTTGGAGCAACAACAGATTTTGAGGGTGTTTGCTGTACAGGCGGCGGTGTTGTGCCTTGATTTATCGTTGTACTCTGTT
>CAYSTH010000022.1:12332-20441 GCA_964433995.1 uncultured Francisellaceae bacterium
GCGTTGGTGGCACTAATGGCTGAGTTGGAGCAACAACAGATTTTGAGGGTGTTTGTTGCACAGGTGGTACAGCTTGCTGTTGTTTTGCGAAATTAAGCACTGCAGTATGATATTCAATTAAATTTAACATTCTTCTCACTGCTGCTGCTCTTGGTACTTCATGCTTGGAAACGCATTCTCTTAAAGCATTTCTTACTTCATTAAATTCGGCATCAGAATGGCTATTTTGATAAATTAAATTTCCAATCGTTACAGAATTCTTGTTATCAAAACTATCTGGAATTTTTTGTATAATTTCGCTAAATAATTCTTCTGCAATTTCTTCTGGTGTTTTAGATTTTACAGTTGTCTCCGCATTAACTCCACTTTGACCTGAAAAACCAGGTAAAAATGCTTGCGTTGGTTTTGGTGTTTGTTGATATTGTGGTGATTCCACTAGTGGTGTACCTTGCTGTGGCACTGTCACTGCTGGTTGAGCCACAACCACTGTGGGTGATTGCTGTTGTGTTTGTGCGGGGTTACTAACAGGCATAGACTGTGTTGGTTTTACTTCACCTGATTGTTGTGGCTGTGTTACTACAGGGGGTGTGCTTGGTGTTACTTGATTTGTACCGGTAGCAACTTGTTGAGGCACTGTTCCTTGTGGCATAGGTGTTGGTGATTGCTGTACCGAAGAATCTGTACCCTGACCAATTACGGATTGAGGTACTGAAACTGGAGCTTGCTGTGATGATGTTGCCCCTTGTGGTGATACTGTCACAGGTGATGGAGTAACCACTGTTGGTGGTTGTTGAACCGGCACGGGGTTACTAACAGGTACAAACTGGGTTGGAGGTATGCCAGATGATTGTTGTGATACAACAACTACAGGTTGAGTGACAATAGGCTGTGGCTGAGTTTGTATTGGTATATTGGGTGTTGTGACAGGTACATTAGGTTGAGTAGGCGAAAGTCCTGAACTTGTTGATAAATTAGCTGACTGTAAGGCTTTGATACCGATAGTCGTAGGATCAAATGGGATAGTTAAAATAACCTTTTTTCTAGATGGATCTGTAACCAGTTTAGAAAATTCTTGCTTGATATCATTAAACTGCTGCTCAGATTTAGCGTATTCATGCAGACGCCCTACTATATAAGTATTAGAAGCGTCTTCAAGGTTACCTGACACCAAAATAATTTTATCATAAATCTTTTTAGCAATTGTTGTTGATATAAGCTGTTTAAACAATTCTTTGGCTTTATGGTTTGGATCTACATTTTCATTTTTTCTTAAATTAAATTCATTATCAATTAGCCCTTTTTTATTAGAAGAACTTCCTAATAATGCTTCTATCACACCATCGAATTCTTCTTGAGTATAGGTATATTCACTTAGATAGATTGATAATGTATCTTGTATATTTTGCGATGCAGTTTTTTTGAAATTATCTGTTTCATTCATAGCAATCAATAAAATATCATTTGCCATTTCTCTAGCATCAGAAAGTGTTTTAGCTAAAGGATTACTTTGGTATTTTGCTCTTAAACCTTCTATTGCTTGTTTTCTTTCTTGTTCTGTTCCTTTAAATGGTTTATAATTTACATCTGCTGCTCGTTTGACTTTTCTTATTATTGAATCATCTAGACCTTGCTTATTGAGAAGATAATAATATATACGACCTTTCTCAAAATCATTCGATTTTGTTTCCACACCTAACGATGTTACAATTTTATCAAATTCATCTTGATTTTTTGCATATAAATTAAGTCTTTCTGCAAACATTTCTTCTAATTTTTCAGATTTTGAAATATCTTGATTTTTAAAATTATCCGTTTCGGCAATTACTTGAAGTAAAATTTCATTTGCTTTAAATGATGCACTCCAACGAGGAGTTTGCTCAGCAACATTTGTGCTGACACTAGGTTGAGTTGATTGAGATGAAACTTTAGGTACATACTTAGGCTTGCCTAACATTCCAATAGCCAAGTTAAGTTTTGTAGGTTCTTGATCTAAGTATAAATTAAGGACCTCTTCTTTTAGTACTTTTACAACAGCATTAAACTCTGTTTCATTACTCACTTTAGCGTTAATTTTGCCTGCAAACATGCCTGTAATATTTAAAGTAAAATCTTGGGTTAAGATTTTTGCTTCTTGATAAATTTTATCTGCAATCACATTGGCATCAAAAGGACTAGAAGTAGGCAATGTAGGCTGTACTTGTACAGATTGTTGTGGTTTAGTGACAACATTGGGCATCGTTGGTGGTATAGAGGGTATGTCACCTGTATTCTGTGCTGGAACAGAAGGAATGTTAAAACCTTTTTCTATGTATTTTCTAACAATCATTTTTTTAATTTCTTCATCAGCTACAGGACGAGCAGAACCATATGTTTTGAATACAGAATTATTTATTTCTGTATAATCTTGATTATGTTGAATTGTTTTAGCTTTACTATGTGTGGGCTCTTCATATTCCCAATGGATTTCTGAAGGATTATATGCTTTTAGTATCCAATCTTTACTTGCTTGAGAGCGTACATCAGCACCTAATTCATATTTATGAGTAGTTGTAAATACTTCTAAACCTATACCTAACTGCGTTGCAATTAAACCTAATTGATTAACCGAAACCAGTTCACCATTTGACATGTTTGCCATATGTTTTGCATAGACATCACAAAAGCCATTCTCTTTTTTCCATTTTTGTTTGGCAATATCACCATATTTATCTTCTATTAAAATTCTTCTTTCAATAAAAATTTGGTCGTTAATAACAGCAGTGCTATTTGGATCTTTTACTTTTCTTGCCCCTGTTGTAATATCTTTATGCTTATTCCATGCATCGATTTTTTGTTTAGCTCTTTCTTTTTCTTGCTGCGTAAAACTAGCTGGGTTGATGCCTCTTATTTCTGCATCGAACTGTTTTTTAAGCTCAATCATTTCTGTTTTATTTACGCCGATAATCGTTTTAGCAACATCCGCTATATCACCTGTAACAAGATAATCAGATATCGCTGCTGATGCTTCAGTATTCCAGATAGCGTCTTTTTCTTTTACAATTACTTTGCTTAAATAAACGCGGAAAACAGGTGCAAGCACAGCTTCTCTATCGTGTGCCACCGAATAATCGTCCAAAATCGTTTTAATTTGCTCCCAAGTGGGCGTTGTTGCTAAATTATAATATTCTTTAAACGATTCTCTTAAAAGATTATAGGCAGGATCATTATTAAAGTGTGTTTGAATACCATTGGACTCTAACTTACTATATACAAAATGGGTTAAGCAATTTAATGCACAGTTATTATGCCAAGCTGAAGCTTTGCAATGTAGCTCCATGTCAAAGTTTAATGTTAAAGCAGAGGTGGTTGATAGACTTTGTGAAGGTTGCACAGGTGGCGTAGAAGGATTGATCAGTTTTTCTATATCTTGTATTTTACCCTTAATTTTAGTAATTAACTTATCTTTATCTTTTTGTTCAAAAGTAGCATAAATTAACTCTGGATCATTTAAATCATTCAACATTTGCTCAAATGCTTGTTTCTCAGCCTGTAAATGAGTTGTAAGTGTATTTTTTGGTTTAGCGACCACTTTCTCTTCCATGTCAGATATCACAGAAGTTAAAACGTTTGTTCTTACCAAAATAAGATCATTTATTTTCTGATGTAAATTTGATTTCTCTGGATCTGCAAAAAAAGTGTTAGCCTTATTATTGTCATAAAAATTTTCAGCAGCACTTAATATCATATTAAATTTTTTGTAAGATTGTCTTTTTTCTAAATATTGAAGCGTGCCAACATCATTCAACAATTCTTGTATATCAGTAGCATGGGTATTATAATCTTTGATTAATTCATGTTTCTCTTTTTGCTCAGTTTCAGACTGAAGTTTTTTGCCTAATTTTTCAAAAGATGTTTGTAATTTTTTATAGTTTTCCAGTTGTATTTTTTTACTTTTTTGTTGTTTTTCTTCCTCAGCAGTCAATCCAATTAAATTACTTTTGAGCACAGTTTTGCCCACAGTGAACCAGCTATCCCAAGAAGTGTCTGCATTCAAGATGAGTTTTAAACTTTTACTTAATTTCTCGTAATCTTCATTATCAATAACAGGTTTTTTACCTTTCTTATCAAGTTTTGAATATAAATCTTCAAATTCATTTATCTGTTCTATAGATAATCCATTTTTTTCATCTACTGTTGTTTTTTTAATTGTTTCAATGAGATCGCCATATGCTAATGCCATTCCTCTTTCATTGGCATGAAGTGAGATTTCTGCACTTTTGTCTTTCAGTAGATTCATGTTTTGTTCAAAATCGACAAAAAATGCTTTTGTGTTTGGATAAGATTTGAATTGTTCCGCTTTGCTTGCTTTTGAGATTAGATTACAGGTGCCTGAAGTTAAATCCTTGATTCTCATGATTCTTTGGAAGCAAGGACCCATTAAAGTCATTAGCTTTAACTCTTTTGGTATGCCATTAAATTCGCCATCTGGAACAGCATATTTATTATCAAAATCATGTGTATTGGCAATTTTTTGAAATTTTGTATATTCCGCAGTTAATGTTTCTAACTCGGTCAAATACTGAACATAGTTTGACAACTTATTCAGACCAACACCTTGATTGGTTTTTAATAAATTATTTAACTCAGGTAAAGCCAATTTAATTTTAGAGGGTATACTTCTTGCTCTTTCTATATATTCTTTAGCAAAGATAAGATCTTTTTGAATAGATGGATTGCTCTTTTCTGCTTCTATTCTTTGCTCTAAATCTTGAATAAAAGACTGCGGAATTCTATTAAATGTGTCTTGCAGAGATTGTTCAGTTTCTGTGAGTTCACTAAATTTCTTAAATACCTCTAATATCTCACGTGCGTGTTTTAAATCTGTATAATTTTTCTCTAAATCTTGTTTAAACGCATTATTTTCGGGCTTACTCTTTAACAACGCTAAATTTTTTAGCTCTTGATACATTTCCTTATCTAGAAGTTTCATTCTATCTAGCTGATCGGGTACATAGGTTTCTATTTGCGCTATTAATTCTGCAGCAGTGGTTAAAGATTTTGGTATGACAACAGGTGATGTAGGTTGAGCATCCGGTGTAGAAGGCGTAGAAATAGGTACTGATACAGAAGATTTAGGTTGTTCTGTTGTGACAACAGGTGGTGTAGGCTGAGGCTCAACTGGTGGTGTGACAACAGTAGAAAGTTTAGGTTGTTGACTTGTTTGTGGAGACACTGGTGTTTTGACTTCAACTTTAGATGCACTTGCTTTAAAGCCCAAATCGGTAGCTTTCACAGAATTTAACATTGCAGTAGCAATTTTTGTTTGCTCAGGAGTTAATTGTTTTTTAAATAAAACTTTTAATTCATTATTAATTTCGTCAAAATCTTCTTGTGTTTTAGCATGTTCTTTTAGCTTAATTTTATAAGCAGGATCAAAAGATTTTTCGTAATTATTTGTAAACGGTACGGCAAAATTATATATTTCTCTTGCTATTACACTATAGTTTTTATCATAAAATTTAGTTGATTTTATGTTTTTATTTTGAGCAGTTACAGATTTTTCTATTATTTGTGGTTGCCCAGCTGAAACTAAACCAGCATTTTCAGTTTTTGGATTTTTACTAGCTTCTTCTAGTTTTTTAGCTTCTTTTTCTTTTTCCAAGGCTTCCGCTTTTCGTTTGGCTATAATTTTTTGAGGTAATGAGGAATCCCATTCTATTCCATAGAGCATTCTTCTAACACGGGCTACATTAGCCACGTCTTTTTTTCCAATAAGCTCTCTTAGCTCATTTCTAACTTCACTAAACCTTTTTTCTGCCTCTGGCATTTCATGCAAAAATTCAACAATAATCGATAAATTACTGTTATCAAAACCATTTGGTAAACTTTGAATTTTTTCAAATAATTGTTCAGCTTGTACTTCAGTGGAAATAGTCTGTTCTTGTTCTATATTACTATCAGAAGGTGATGTAACTTTATTCTCTATTTTTGGTTTAAAACTTACTTTATCCAATGCACCAATAACAAATTCTTTTTCTTGTATTGTGTCTTGAAAAACTAGATTTAAATATTTTTTAGTTTCTGATTTTAATTTATCAAACTCTTCTTGAGTAGAAGCATTGCCACTAATAAAATCATTAAAAGGAATGTCTTGATATCTATTTAAATACTGCCCCGAAGTAATAACATCTGCTAAATATCCATGGGCTATTTTATCCCAATCTTTTTCAAGTTTCGCACTGTCAGCATCGGTATATTCTTGAGATTTAACTTCTGTTGTTTTAATTTGCTCAGATGCTTTGTAACTAGGAAAGAATTTATGAGGGTTACGCTTGAGCGCTACTAGGACTTTGTTTAGGTTTTGTTTGTCAAAAATAGCTTCTTCCGCAGGTAATTCTGCTAGCGTTGTAACATGCGAAATAAATGTTTTTTTCGCATTGTAAAAATCTTCTATGGTCTGTGAATGTTTGTCTAATGCATCTCGAATAAAAGTTGCTATACTCTGTTCACCGTCACCACAATCACTTTTTTCATATTCTTGTAATACCTTAAGAGCAATCAAATCATCTTTTGCCCATTTTTCAGGGAATTCATCTATTTTTTCTTTTTTAATTTCAGCTAATTTAGGAGCATCAAAACCTTCTATTTTTTGCTCTACCCCTAAAAGGTTTTTATCGAATTGAATATTGTCGTATAATTCAATATATTTTATATGGTGTACTGAAAATTTATTTTCTAGTTTATCATTTTTTATATATTGATACAGTTCTGATTTGTTTATATTAAACTCGTCTTCGTTTCTTGAATGTGCATGAATCATTCTGCTAACAAGCGTTTTATCTTTTTGCAGATCGGGCTTCATATAAAGAACGTCGTTAAGATAAACCCAAATTTCTTCTGCTAACATCTTTTCAACAGGAATTTCTTCAAGATAATTATCTTTATGTTTTCTTTGATAGGCCTCTGTGACTAAAGTCACTATTTCTGGGTTATATGCTTCATCTTTTTGTAGGGCATCTGTAACCAGATCCATTGCGGTTTTATTATTGGCATCTTGAATATCTATATCGACTTTATCTTGTTTCTTCTCATCTTTTTGTGCTAACAAATTTTTAACCATGGCGACATTTCCAGAAGAAATGGCCATATGCAAGGCTGTTGAGCCTGCTGTATTTTTTGAATTGATATCAAAACTTTCAGAACTAGACAAAGCTGGAATAATTTGTTCTAATTTTTTTTGTTCATGTTCTAAAAAGCATAAATTATGAAGAATGGCATTGCCTTTGTAATCTAACACTCTGCTAAAATCGGCATTTAATTCATGGCATACCGATATTTTTCTGACAAGCTCTTCAGTAGAATCTTTTTTATAATTTCGGAGGAGTAAAAATTGTTTTTTGGTTTCAGGTTTGTCAGGATCAAAATAAATATTTACACCATTTTGTACTTTCAAATGTCCCAATACTGATTTAGATTTTTTAGATTCTAATGCAAGAGCAAAAGCATATTTAACGTCTGCTTGATTTGAAACTAGAATCGTTATAATATCATTCAAATCTTTATCTAATAATTTTTCTGCATGTGTCAAAACATCTGTTAACACAGTTTTTTTGTTTAACATATTAGGTTGTTTGAGCACTTCTTTTCTATTAAAATATTCACATATAGATTTATTGGGGTTTTCAATTAATTTATCGATAACAGATTTGATATATATTTTATCTTCATCTGTAAATCCATCAAAATCTAGTTTAGATGTTGAAAACGGTCTTTTTGAAAAATCGAGTTTAGTTTGGCTATCATAATCTGAATCTATCCATTTTTCTATTTTATCAAATACAACGGTTCTGAGTCTTTTGTGTTTTTCAACCAAATCACCCTCTTTACCATGTATTTGAATTAATTTTCTAATTTCAGGTAAAGACTCTGAAGTTAAAGATTTTTGAGCTTTTTGTAAAATGTCTTTTAAAAGTTTTTCATCGAAAACACTTAAGTATTCTTCTTCTATACATTTTAACAAGGGCAAATTATTATATTTAACTGCTAGAATAAGTAAATTAATATTTGAATCTGTCGTTTTAATCAAATTAATTGTTTTGTCTGGATCTTTATTTTTTCCACCGGTAATTT
>CAYSTH010000023.1:0-8013 GCA_964433995.1 uncultured Francisellaceae bacterium
TGTTTAATTAAATCTTGCACCAATACTTCAGGAGCAGAAGCACCCGCTGTCACACCTAGCGTATTGACGCCTTCTAGCCAATTTGGCTCTAGCCACTGTGCACCATCTAATAAATAAGCAGGGGTACCCAATTGCTCAGATAATTCTTTTAAACGGTTGCTGTTTGAACTATTTTTAGAACCTACCACTAAAATAGCATCACATTGCTTAGCCAATGTCCTAACGGCATCTTGACGATTTTGAGTGGCATAACAAATGTCGTCTTTACGTGGAGGCACAATTTTAGGAAACCGCGTTTTTAATGCTTCAATAATGTATTTAGTATCATCTACAGATAAAGTGGTTTGAGTCACATATGATAAACTATCGGGATTTTTAATGGTGAGTTTGCTCACATCTTCTAAGGTTTCAACTAAATAGATACCCGCTTGTTGGTTATCGTATTGCCCCAATGTACCTTCAACTTCCGCATGTCCTGCATGGCCAATTAACACACATTCTTGATTGCTTCTGCTAGCACGCATAACTTCTAAATGTACTTTTGTCACCAAAGGACAGGTTGCATCTAACACCAAGGTTAAATTACGCTCAGCTGCTTCTTGACGCACTTGTTGAGAAATACCATGTGCACTAAAAATAACAATGGCATTATCGGGGATTTGATGAAGTTCATCAACAAATATAGCCCCTTTAGATTTTAAATCTTCCACAACAAAACGATTATGAACCACTTCATGACGAACATAGATAGGCGCTCCAAACTTTTCTAATGCTGCTTTAACAATGTCAATTGCCCTATCGACACCTGCACAAAATCCTCTTGGATTAGCGAGTATGATTTTCACGCTGTACCTCATTGTCGTTTTGTTCTTTATTTATCATTAAATCTAAAATCATTAAAAAAGCGCCTACCGATATCCAGACATCGGCAACATTAAAGTTATACCAATGCCAACTGCCTATCGTAAAATCAATAAAATCGACCACATAGCCCCTAAAAGCTCTGTCGACTAAATTACCCACTGCTCCGCCTAAAATTAACGAAACAGAAGATAATCTGAGCTTTGCTTCACTCGGGATTTTGACCAACCAAACCATTAATCCCATCGTAATCATGAGACCAAAAGCCAAAATTAAATAATAATAAGTGGCCGCGCTGAATAAGCTAAAAGAAATACCATAGTTATAAACCAATTGAATATTAATGGTCGGCACAATTTTATGCACAACCCCATAAGCAAATTGGCTGACCGCCCACGATTTAGTGAGCTGATCGGCAATGGCCAATAAAATAACCAAGCCAAACCACATGATTTTTCTACGCATATTCTCTGTGTTCTCCAGCTTCAGTTGTAATATTGGTCACACAGCGATGGCATATGCCTGGATATTCTGGTGTTTTATCAACCGTTGCAAGATGGTGCCAACAACGCGCACATTTTGCCTCTGTGGTTTTATTGACTTCCACTCTCATTTCTGGCTGTTCGTGCTGAACCAACGTGACACTGGAAGTAATGAACACAAAACGCAATTCACTTTCTACCAATGTTAATCTGCTGAGCATTTGGGCATTCACAAAAAGGGTAATATCAGCCTCTAAATTGCCTCCAATAGCCCCCTCTGCTCGTTTTTGCTCTATGGCTTTGTTCACGGTTTCTCTCACCACAATCAGCTCTCCCCACAATTCATCAGGTACATCTGAATGATTATGATTTAATGCCGAAGGGAAAGTGGCCCATTCTGTTAAAAAGACCGATGACGCCGTCACACTTGGTAAATGTTGCCAAAGTTCTTCAGCAGTAAAAGTTAAAATAGGCGCTATCCATCTCACCATGGCCTGTATCAAATAATGCATGGCGGTTTGAGCAGAACGTCTTGCCAAACTGTTTTTAGGCAAAGTGTATTGTCTATCTTTAATGATATCTAAATAAAACCCACCTAATTCGCGTACACAAAAATTATGCAGCTCATGATAAATTTGGTGGAATTGATATGCTTCATAAGCTTGAATAATACTTTGCTGTAATTTCATGCCTTCACGTACTATCCATGCATCTAAAGCCAATAACTTTTCGGGCTCTACACTATGTTTTTCAGGTTCAAAATCATGCAAATTCGCTAATAAGAATCTGGCCGTATTTCGTATTCTACGATAGGCATCAGACGTGCGTTTTAAAATTTCATCTGATACTCTAATGTATTTAGTATCATCTACAGATAAAGTGGTTTGAGTCACATATGATAAACTATCGGGATTTTTAATGGTGAGTTTGCTCACATCTTCTAAGGTTTCAACTAAATAGATACCCGCTTGTTGGTTATCGTATTGCCCCAATGTACCTTCAACTTCCGCATGTCCTGCATGGCCAATTAACACACATTCTTGATTGCTTCTGCTAGCACGCATAACTTCTAAATGTACTTTTGTCACCAAAGGACAGGTTGCATCTAACACCAAGGTTAAATTACGCTCAGCTGCTTCTTGACGCACTTGTTGAGAAATACCATGTGCACTAAAAATAACAATGGCATTATCGGGGATTTGATGAAGTTCATCAACAAATATAGCCCCTTTAGATTTTAAATCTTCCACAACAAAACGATTATGAACCACTTCATGACGAACATAGATAGGCGCTCCAAACTTTTCTAATGCTGCTTTAACAATGTCAATTGCCCTATCGACACCTGCACAAAATCCTCTTGGATTAGCGAGTATGATTTTCACGCTGTACCTCATTGTCGTTTTGTTCTTTATTTATCATTAAATCTAAAATCATTAAAAAAGCGCCTACCGATATCCAGACATCGGCAACATTAAAGTTATACCAATGCCAACTGCCTATCGTAAAATCAATAAAATCGACCACATAGCCCCTAAAAGCTCTGTCGACTAAATTACCCACTGCTCCGCCTAAAATTAACGAAACAGAAGATAATCTGAGCTTTGCTTCACTCGGGATTTTGACCAACCAAACCATTAATCCCATCGTAATCATGAGACCAAAAGCCAAAATTAAATAATAATAAGTGGCCGCGCTGAATAAGCTAAAAGAAATACCATAGTTATAAACCAATTGAATATTAATGGTCGGCACAATTTTATGCACAACCCCATAAGCAAATTGGCTGACCGCCCACGATTTAGTGAGCTGATCGGCAATGGCCAATAAAATAACCAAGCCAAACCACATGATTTTTCTACGCATATTCTCTGTGTTCTCCAGCTTCAGTTGTAATATTGGTCACACAGCGATGGCATATGCCTGGATATTCTGGTGTTTTATCAACCGTTGCAAGATGGTGCCAACAACGCGCACATTTTGCCTCTGTGGTTTTATTGACTTCCACTCTCATTTCTGGCTGTTCGTGCTGAACCAACGTGACACTGGAAGTAATGAACACAAAACGCAATTCACTTTCTACCAATGTTAATCTGCTGAGCATTTGGGCATTCACAAAAAGGGTAATATCAGCCTCTAAATTGCCTCCAATAGCCCCCTCTGCTCGTTTTTGCTCTATGGCTTTGTTCACGGTTTCTCTCACCACAATCAGCTCTCCCCACAATTCATCAGGTACATCTGAATGATTATGATTTAATGCCGAAGGGAAAGTGGCCCATTCTGTTAAAAAGACCGATGACGCCGTCACACTTGGTAAATGTTGCCAAAGTTCTTCAGCAGTAAAAGTTAAAATAGGCGCTATCCATCTCACCATGGCCTGTATCAAATAATGCATGGCGGTTTGAGCAGAACGTCTTGCCAAACTGTTTTTAGGCAAAGTGTATTGTCTATCTTTAATGATATCTAAATAAAACCCACCTAATTCGCGTACACAAAAATTATGCAGCTCATGATAAATTTGGTGGAATTGATATGCTTCATAAGCTTGAATAATACTTTGCTGTAATTTCATGCCTTCACGTACTATCCATGCATCTAAAGCCAATAACTTTTCGGGCTCTACACTATGTTTTTCAGGTTCAAAATCATGCAAATTCGCTAATAAGAATCTGGCCGTATTTCGTATTCTACGATAGGCATCAGACGTGCGTTTTAAAATTTCATCTGATACTCTAATTTCGCCGCGATAATCAGTGGCCGAAACCCATAATCTTAAAATATCGGCACCTAAGGTTTTGACTACTTTGTCTGGATAAACCACATTACCCAGAGATTTAGACATTTTTTTACCTTCTGCATCTACGGTAAAACCATGTGTTAACACGGTTTTATAAGGTGCCTTACCATTCATGGCAACCGATGTGGTTAAACTGGAATTAAACCAACCACGATGCTGATCGGAGCCTTCTAAATAGAGATCAGCAGGATTTTGCAATTCAGCATAACGATTTAATACTGCATAATGGCTCACACCACTATCAAACCAAACATCTAAAGTATTATTGATTTTTTTATAGTTTTTTGCATCGACCGCCGAAATCCAATCGGTGATTTCTGAATTATCCCACGCATTGATACCTTGCTGTTCTATGTTGATTGCAACTTGTTCGATAATTTTATCAGTATCAGGGTGCAATTCTCCCGTTTCTTCATGAACAATAAAAGGAATAGGCACACCCCAGGTTCTTTGGCGAGAAATACACCAATCGGGTCTTCCTGAGACCATATTTTGAATACGCTCTTTACCCCAATCTGGCACCCAGCTCACGGTATCAATTGCTGCTAACGTTTGTGTGCGAAGCTGATTGTCGTCCATACTGATAAACCATTGTGGCGTTGCCATAAAAATCAATGGCGTTTTATGGCGCCAACAATGTGGGAAGGAATGCTGAATATTTTCAGAAAATAATAAACAGCCTTTTTGAATTAATAAATCGATAATCAGCGGATTGGCTTTTAATACCGATACATTAGGTAGCACAGCGCTATTATCATGATAACAACCGTTGCTTTTAACTGGATTCACCAAAGGCAAATGATATTTTTGACCTATTTGATAATCTTCTGCACCATGCGCTGGTGCGGTATGAACACATCCCGTTCCTGCATCTAAAGTCACATGCTCACCCAAAATAACTGGCACGGTTTTTTCTAAGAAAGGATGATGTAATTGAATGTACTCTAATTTTTGCCCCACACATTCACCTAGCACTTGGCCGGATAATCCTGTTTTTTCCAAGAGTTTGCTCAATAATTCTTTGGCTACTATGATGCATGTGCTTGAAAAGCTTTCTGGCGCTTTGTTTAACTCGACTAAGACATATTCATGTTCGGGATGAATGCTCACCGCTTCGTTTGCGGGCAATGTCCAAGGTGTGGTGGTCCAAATCACCACCGCAATACCCGTATCTTGAGATAGCTCTGATACATTAAAAATTTGGGCTAATTTGCTTTTGTCTTGTTTAACAACATTGAACCCTACATCAATAGCAGGAGACGTTTTATCTTGATACTCTACTTCAGCTTCGGCAAGTGCCGAACCACAATCGATACACCAATGCACCGGTTTTAAACCGGCTTTGACATGGCCATTTTTTAAAATTTTACCTAGCGCCCTAACGGTATCTGCTTCATATTGATACGCCATCGTTTGATAAGGATTATCCCACTCACCTATCACACCTAAGCGAATAAACGCTTGTTTTTGTGCTTCGATTTGAGTTTGAACATACTCGCGACATTTTTGTCTAAATGCCAATGGGCTGATTTTATCGCCCGGTTTTCCTACTTTTTTTTCTACGTTTAGTTCAATAGGTAAACCATGGCAATCCCAACCTGGTACATAGGGCGAATCATAGCCACTTAAGGTTTTTGATTTGACTATCATGTCTTTTAAAATTTTATTTACTGCGTGGCCAATGTGAATATCACCATTTGCATAAGGTGGGCCATCGTGCAAAATAAATTTAGCCGCCCCTTTTCGTGCTTCGCGAATCGCTTGATATAAGTTTGTTTCTTGCCATTTGATTAACCATTCTGGCTCACGTTGTGACAAATTTGCCTTCATTGGAAAATCGGTATTGGGCAAATTTAACGTGTCTTTATAACGATCTTTATTCTCTGGTTTGTCTGACATATCTTTTGTACTCTAATTTACATATTTTAATTTAATGCACTTTCAGTGACTTCACTAAAGCTACGCCAGGGTGTCATGCCAGCGTAGGCTGGCATCCAGGAAAACGATATTTCCCCACTTTGTTCTCTATTCTGGATACCAGCTTTCGCTGGTATGACAGCTTGTGCCCATAGACTTACTGTATAACTGGCTTTATTAACCTAGCTCTTTCACTATCTTGTTTAATCTGTTGTTTCAACGCATCTAAACTCGGAAATTTTTGCTCATCTCGAATTTTTTGTACAAATTCAATTTCTATTCTTTTGCCATATAATTCTAATTCTTGATCAAAAATATGGACTTCTAATACTAATCGATTATCTTGATGCACGGTTGGCCTAATACCAATATTTGCCATACCTGAATAATTCACTTTATGCTGTTCTATTTTGGTCACTCTGACAGCATATACTCCCCTTAAAGGGATTGGGGTATGCTTTAAATGAATGTTCGCCGTTTTAACCCCAATCGTACGACCCAATTGTTTTCCTGGGCTTACCTTGCCAGATAAACGATAAGGTCTATTTAGCAATCGAGCCGCGGTGACTAAATCGCCCTCAGCCAAACTGGTTCTTAATAATGTACTCGAAATGCGCGTATTTTGTTGGTCGACATGTTTATCTTCGATCGTCGGTAACAAGCCTACTAATTGGTTGTGTTCTCTTGCATATTGTTGCAATGTAAAAATATCGCCGGCTCTATTTTTACCAAATTGAAAATCTTGCCCCATGCAATACACTTTGGGATTAAGATAAGCATTTAAATCATGAAGAAAATCATTTGGACTCAAATTTAACATTTGTTCATTAAATTTTAAAATGACCAAACAATCTACACCCATTTCAGCTAATAATTTAGCTCTATCATAAAAACTCAATAATCGATTAAACGCGATTTTTTTTTGCTTTAAGAAATACTGTTTAGGCGAAGGCTCAAATGTGACCATGACAACCGGCAAACCTAAATCTTGGCTCTGTTGTTTGGCAAGTGCAATTAAGGCCTGATGACCAACATGCAATCCATCAAATGAACCAATCAACACCACCGTGCCCTTTGCACGTAAGTTTTTAGGAAAATATTGCCAATTTCTAACGATCTTCATTACTTTAACTTATTTCATTACGCATTTTTAGTAATCAAATGCCGCACACGTAAGCCACTTAACCACAGGCTAGCAAAATAAATGACGCCACTACCTGCTAAAATGAACATTAACCACATAAAACGAGTGCTTTGCTCCCATTCTACCCATTCAGCTATCTCTGGTGTGACAAAATAGATAAAACTGCCCATTAAGGCATTCGCCAGTAATAATTGCCCATTGTACTTAAGCCAGCCCAATTGAGGTTGATAGTGTCCACGCTTAATTAAAGTAAAGAGCAAAATACCCACATTAAGGAAACTCGCCAAACTAGATGCCAATGCTAATCCTGCATGTTTAAGTGGCTCTATAAATAACAAAGCAAATATCGCATTCGAAAAAATCGATAGGAAAGCGATTCTGACAGGAAATTTAGTATCTTGTCTGGCGTAAAAAGCAGAGACCAATACTTTGATGCTGATAAAAGCCACCAACCCCACTGACAATGCCATTAAGCTTTGCTGTGACATCAACACATCTTGTGCAGTAAAAGCCTGCCTTTGAAATAAAGTAGATAAAATAGGTCCAGCCAACATAAACAAACCTAGCGATGCAGGTAACGCCACGAGCAATACCCACTTAAGCGCCCAATCAATACTGCTAGAAAAGCCTTCTACGGATTGTGTGGCATATTTTTCAGATAAGTGAGGTAAAACAACCGTTGCAAGCGCCACACCAAAAATACCAATGGGAAATTCTAATAGCCTATCGGAATAATATAACCAAGAAATTGAGCCTGAAGGCATTCGCCAGTAATAATTGCCCATTGTACTTAAGCCAGCCCAATTGAGGTT
>CAYSTH010000023.1:8113-20376 GCA_964433995.1 uncultured Francisellaceae bacterium
AAGGCATTCGCCAGTAATAATTGCCCATTGTACTTAAGCCAGCCCAATTGAGGTTGATAGTGTCCACGCTTAATTAAAGTAAAGAGCAAAATACCCACATTAAGGAAACTCGCCAAACTAGATGCCAATGCTAATCCTGCATGTTTAAGTGGCTCTATAAATAACAAAGCAAATATCGCATTCGAAAAAATCGATAGGAAAGCGATTCTGACAGGAAATTTAGTATCTTGTCTGGCGTAAAAAGCAGAGACCAATACTTTGATGCTGATAAAAGCCACCAACCCCACTGACAATGCCATTAAGCTTTGCTGTGACATCAACACATCTTGTGCAGTAAAAGCCTGCCTTTGAAATAAAGTAGATAAAATAGGTCCAGCCAACATAAACAAACCTAGCGATGCAGGTAACGCCACGAGCAATACCCACTTAAGCGCCCAATCAATACTGCTAGAAAAGCCTTCTACGGATTGTGTGGCATATTTTTCAGATAAGTGAGGTAAAACAACCGTTGCAAGCGCCACACCAAAAATACCAATGGGAAATTCTAATAGCCTATCGGAATAATATAACCAAGAAATTGAGCCTGAAGGCAAAAACGATGCAAAAATAGTATCGACTAACAAATTAATTTGCATGGCTGATGCGCCAATAATGGCAGGCCCCATCAGTAATAATATTTTTTTTACGCCTGGATTACTCCAATCGAACCAATAAGCCCAAAAGCGCGGCAGCATGCCCATTTTTTTGAGAAAAGGAACTTGGAAAAGTAATTGAATCACCCCACCAAACAGCACTCCCCACGCTAAACTGTAGTGTGGATCTTGCGTGTAAGGCGCCAATAAAATAGCCCCGCCCATTATACTTAAGTTTAATAACACAGGGGTGACAGCAGGGATCGCAAATTTTTTATAGGTGTTTAATACACCACCCATTAATGCCGTAATAGAAATAAAGAAAATATAGGGAAATGTGATACGCAGCATATGTGTGGTCATTTCATGTTTGGTCTCATCGCCCGCATAGCCTGGCGCAAAAATCAAAACCAACACGGGTGATAGTAATATCCCAATCACGGTCACCACAAAAACAATGGCCGCCAGATTACCTGAGACATGATCGACTAGGCTCTTTACCTCTTCAGGAGAACGATTGGCCTTATACTCGCTCAAGACGGGAACAAAGGCCTGTGAGAAGGCTCCTTCGGCAAACAGCCTTCTTAAGAAATTCGGAATGCGAAAGGCCAACAAAAACATGTCGACCCCAGCAGTCGCACCAAATAAACTCGCCACCACCACATCTCGAGCGTATCCTAAGAACCTCGAAACCATGGTCATGCCACCAACAGTGCCAGTCGACTTAATCAGTTTTTCACTCATGGCTAATCCATTTCAGCTATAAAAATACGTATTATGATGAACTAGATTGACAATAGCAAAGAAAATCGGGATTATTAGCGGTTCGAATTTATAGCATTTATCACCATGAATTAGAGGTGTCACTTGGCAAATAGTAAACAAGCAGCAAAAAGAGCGCGTCAAGCCGAAAAAAGACGAGTAAGCAACCGTTGGCAGAAATCTAAAATGAATACGTTCATTAAGCGCGTCATTGAAGCTGTTCAAAGCACAGACTTAGAAAAGGCTCAAGCAGAATATCGTGAAGCTGCATCTATTTTAGATAAGCACGCCACAAAAGGCTTGATTCACCGCAACAAAGCGGCGAGACATAAATCCCGCCTGAATGTGATGATTAAATCTCTGATTGCGAAACAAGCTGCTGCATAATCTGCTGGCAAAGCGTTTCAATCGATTCTTTAGTAAGTGCAGAAATAAAAAATATCTTTGCAAAATGATGTTTTGACATGACTGCACTTTCTAAGTTATTAAACTCAGCCTGTTTTTCTTCTTCAGATAAATCCATCAGCTTGTCTGTCTTAGTGAAAACCAACCATCTTGGCTTATCAAAAAGCGCCGGATCGTAGCTCTTCAGCTCGTTTTCAACCACAGCAATATTTTCTAACGGATCAGCCTCTGTCTCTGGGTGAATATCAACCAGATGCAAAATTAACCGATTTCTGCTGATGTGTTTTAAAAATGCATGTCCTAAACCGTGTCCCTCTGATGCCCCTTCAATGACGCCAGGGATGTCTGCCATCACAAAAGAAGCTTTATCGCCTACCCTGACCATGCCTAAATTAGGATGTAATGTCGTAAAAGGATAATCGGCAATTTTGGGCTTCGCTGCTGAAACAACGCTAAGGAAGGTTGATTTGCCTGCATTAGGTAAGCCAAGCAAGCCCACATCGGCTAATACTTTAAGCTCTAATTTAAGCACCCGTGTTTCACCTGGTTTACCTGGTGTACATTTTTTGGGCGCTCTGTTCACAGGTGTTTTAAAATGGATATTGCCTAGCCCCTTAGCACCGCCTTTGGCAACCAACAAGACTTGTCCATGTTCTGTGATTTCCCCAATCCATTCATCTGTTTCGCCATCCCAAACAACTGTGCCAATGGGGACACGCACAACTTTGTCTTCGCCGTCACGACCTGTCATTTGGCTACCATGACCACAATCTGCATGTTGTGCGCTTACGCGTCTGATATATCTAAAATCGACCAAGGTGTTTAATCCAGAATCGCCTTCTAAATAAACACTGCCACCTGTGCCACCATCGCCGCCATCAGGACCGCCAAACGGAATAAATTTTTCACGTCTGAAACTTCTGGAACCATTTCCGCCATTGCCACCTTGTACGGTTAAAAAGGCTTCATCTACAAACTTCATAATACGCCCTAAAGAAACAAAAAAACCCCGAAAAACGAGGTTTTTTATGTAAATAAAAAATAAAGAGTAAAGTTAAGCAGCGCCTGCTGTTTCTGGGACAATTGTCACCATGCGCTTGTCGCCTTTACCTTTAACGAAAAACTTAATCACGCCATCTACTTTTGCAAACAAAGTATAATCTTTGCCCATGCCTACAAAAGGTCCTGGATGATACTGAGTGCCACGTTGACGGATAATAATATTACCCGCTACTACTTTCTGACCACCATACATTTTTACGCCGAGATATTTTGGGTTGGAGTCGCGGCCGTTTCTGGTACTCCCACCCGCCTTCTTATGAGCCATAGTGATTAAACCTTAATCAGTAATATTAAATTGCCGTTACTTGCACTTCAGTGTAGTACTGGCGATGCCCTCTGGAGCGTCTGGCGTGCTTACGTCTACGCATTTTAAATATGCGTATTTTATCGGCTCTGCCATGACCTAACACAGTTGCTTTAACAGAGGCAGCGTCGAGCAAAGGTGCGCCAACTTCAGTTTCTGTTCCGTTTGAACGTAACAAAACTTGATCAAATACACATTCTTGACCTGCTTCAATAGAAAGCAATTCTACTTTTAGCTTCGAGCCAACTTGGACTCGGTATTGTTTACCACCGGTTTTGATGATGGCATAACGGTTATCTTGGCTCACGTTGCCTTCTCCGTTAGACTGCTATTATAATTTAATGAGTTATCTAAATAATTGCCTGGCTAATAAGCCTAACAACCAGTAAGGGGTTGAATTGTACTGAATCTTATCGATGGTTGCAATGATCACTGATTTAATCGTATAAACGCTTTATCACTTTAATAGACTTTGAATAATAGCCTTTAATTTAGTAAAATCTAAGATATGCAACTAAAATCTATTCTTGAACTTGTTCAAGCAGAGCGCCAAGCGCTTGATGACACCATTACACAATCTGTCGCTTCTCGTATTTCACTTGTGAACGACATTGGCACACATATTATTCAGGCTGGAGGCAAACGGCTACGCCCTCTTATGGTTATATTATGTGCCAAAGCTTGTGGGTATGGCACGCTACCAGAGCAAACCGGTCATATTACCCTTGCTGCCATTATTGAATATATTCACACCGCAACTTTATTACATGACGATGTGGTAGATGAGTCACTCAAACGCCGCGGTATCTCTACAGCAAATGCTGTATGGGGAAATGCGCCTAGCGTACTGGTTGGCGATTTTCTTTATTCTCGTGCTTTTCAAATGATGGTGAAGCTTGAGAATATGGCTATTCAACAAATATTATCTGATGCCACTAATCTGATTGCTGAAGGTGAAGTACTACAATTGCAATTACAAGGCAATTTAGATATCACTGAACAAAATTACTTTGATATTATCCAATATAAAACAGCCACATTATTTCAGGCAGCTGCAGAGCTTGGTCCTATTATGCTTCATGAAGATGAAGCTCACCTCTATCAAGAAAAATTATCTCTGTTTGGTAAGCACTTTGGTTTATGTTACCAAATTATTGATGATGTTTTAGATTATTCTGGCAATGTCGAAGTCTTTGGTAAAAATCTAGGGGACGATTTACAACAAGGCAAACTGACTCTCCCTCTAATATATGCGCTACAAAACGGCAAACCGGATACTCAAAATTATATTAAATCTAGCATTGAGCAAATTATTCACGACAAAGTACAACCTGATTTACCAAAATTGCATGAGCATTTAAAAATAACTGGCGCTTTTGACTATGCACATGCTAAAGCATTAGAGCAATCAGAATTGGCTAAATCTTATTTATGGTGTCTGCCTGAATCAGAATACAAAGCCAGTTTATATGCGCTAACTGATTTTATTATTAACAGGCAGGCGTAATTATTTCAGAGTGTATGTAATAGAGATCCTAGCCCGGATTGAAAGGAAATACACATGGATCACCTTATTCCCGCAATAATAATTTTAATTTCTAATCTTTTTAGCGGAGATCATAACAGTCGTTCCTATGAAATAGTAACAGCTATATTTGGAGCATTCTCTGCTATCACATTCATATTAATTTTTATCCCAATTTTTTCTAATATCATCCCAAGTAAAATATTAATTGAAATTTTTGGTTTCTCACTCATAACAGCTTTAGCTAGAGATTATGAAAAATTAATCAAAAAACTCATTTATCTTTGCACAAAGAAAAAATAATTTTGATAAAGCTTTTAAGATAGTTGCTTACTCAGCAAGATCTTCTTTGCAGCGGAAGCTGCAAAGAAGATCTTCCTAAATAATTAAACCACCTCATTAAAATAGAAAAAATATGGCATACATGAATATAACACCTAGCATCGCTCATTAGCTGTCATACCAACGAAAGCTGGTATCCAGAATAGAGAATAAAGCTGAAAAATATTGTTACCTGGATGCCAGCCTACGCTGGCATGACACTTTTGAGTTATTTTTTAGACTTAAGGTAGTGCAATTTATTTTTTGTTTTTTCTGGGATCGTCATTGGGATTAATATAGGCGATCCCCCAAGGGCCAATGCCATGAAGTTGAATAATCACTTCTTCATTCCCAGTCCAGGCATAGTGGTGCATATGTGTTGGCATCACTGCAAAACTGCCTACTGACAGTTCTTTGCCCTTAGTTTCATCCAGTTTATCGCCAACCCCCATATGAAGTGATCCTTGAAGAACTGTCACATGTTCAATAGCAGGATGTGAATGAGCCGGAATTTTATAATTGGCTGGTGCTTTAACTCGCATTGTAAAAGGACCCACTTTAGAAGGATTTCCTTCTAAAATCACCATCTTAGCACCTGCGGGCAATCCATCTGGTCCATCTACCCAAACAAATTCCTGAGGTGTGATAGCTGTATGTTTATCTGCATCATTTTGAGCCATTAACGCGGTGGAAAAACATAACGTGGTTGCGGCAATTAGACAATAAACTCTGTTCATTTATCTTCTCCATTTTTTACTCTCAACAATCCAGCGAATTACCGAAGTATAGTACAAAGAGACTTGGCCCCTCCTCACCTTTAGAATGGGTAAGATGCATTCGTCACCGCCGTAATAGGCAAAATACGAAAATCATGCTCAAAAGAATTTACATCTAAAAAATAATAGCAATATCCCATTAAAGCTAAGTTAAATGCCAACAGAACAATAGGCTGGCAATCATGCAAGCCCCCATTGACTATCATCACCTCTGACTGAGTTATTTTTCTCATGATTATCTCACTTGTTTTTCGTGTCTGTTCAAAACAAATGCTATTATAACCATTTACACCTAAAAACAACTTTTTGTTTAGAATGGAAGATGACTCTTGTGAATACGTTCGCTAAATGGTGGCATTTTGCCAAATTAGTTTTTTTGGGTTATATCGTCTGTGCGATTTTCATTTCTTTTTTCTCCGATAGATTAATTTATGTCCCTCCTAAGCCCACAACCTTTCAAAAATCTGCTGACAGCTTACAATTAGAAATTAACCCCGAAACAACCATTAGCGCTGTTTATTTACCTAATCCACAGGCACGTTATACTGTTTTATATAGTCATGGTAATGCTGAAGATTTAGGGACACTTAAACCGTTTTTATATGATTATCAAGCAAAAGGTTTTTCTATTTTTGCTTATGATTATCCAGGATATGGTGCAAGCACAGGAAAACCAACCGAAAAAAATGTTTTTGCCGCCATCACTGCCTCATATCACTATCTAACAGAAGTGTTAAAAATTGCACCTGGCAACATTATTATTCACGGCAGATCACTGGGTTCGGGCCCCAGCGTCTATTTAGCTGTCTATTATCCAGCTGCTGGGCTTATTTTAGAGAGCCCATTTGTGTCGGCATATCGAGTTAAAACTGTTTTACCTTTGTTTCCTTTTGATAAATATCAAAACTTGAATAATATTCGTGAAGTCAAAATGCCTACTTTGGTGATGCACGGCACGCAGGACAATACTGTACCACTCTGGCATGGACAATCTATTTTTAATGCATTAACAGGATACAAACAAGCTTATTGGGCAAAGGGCGCAGGTCATAATATTATGATCCATGATAACTTAGCTTATTGGCAAGCGATTTCGCTTTTCTTAAAAAACAAGCCTGAAAAATAATTTCATGATATCCGCTGGATACCGCGCATAAAGCGCGGTACGTAGAAAATGGTCGTGAACTGAAAGATTTTTACAGTACGGGTTCTTTTATGACACCGCACGCAATTCTAGGACCACCGCCGCCAAGCTTTTCGGGCACATCAGCATAATTATCGCCTTTTTCATGAATAATAACCGAATGTCCAATCACATCGGCAAGTTGTAATCTTGGCGCAATGACAGGTAAATCTGCAAAACCTGATGGGTTCACTTCTAATGCTGGCAAATCACCTAAATGACCTTCATGTTCTGGTCCTAAATGTTTACCTGTTTTTTTAGGATCTAAATGACCACCGGCTGCGCCAGCTGCCACCCATTTTTTATCTCCTCCTAAAGTCGATTCACAGGCTGCATGCTCATGAATATGAAACCCTTTAGCGCCTACCGTTAATCCTTTAAGATTTGGGGTAATTTTTAAACCCTTTGCTGTGTCTTCAAAATCAATCGTACCTATTTGCTCACCGATGCTATCTTTTTCTTGCGCTAATACTTTATGCACAGCAACAGTCAAACCACTTGACGCTGCGCAATAGCTTCCTAATAAAACCAACAGGGATAGTCTAACAAACATAATTTTATTCCTTTAAATAATTTACTGAATTTCCTCAAAACAATATTGCCATATTTAATCCATATAATGAATAATGCCATTATCAAAATAGTGCTTCTTTACAAGTTAGAAAATTTGATTATTTAGGAAAATGCATGTCAAATGAGTTGTATCAATATTTAGAAAATTCTTGGGCGCTCATAGAAGAACATACATCTGATCCAAACATTAGCTACCTAAAAAAATTATTTCAACAACGCAAAGATACTTTTTATATTATTCATATTACCTTGGAAAAAATTCGTGCCCTAAAAGAATTACCTGAAGATTCAGAAGACTGTGTAAAATTAATGCTTGATATTTTACTAGCAGAAGCACTCAAAGCACATGAAGTCATTTCTGAAGAAAAAAGAATCCACCTGTTTAAGACTATGTTAAAAAACTTAAAAGGTAATGAACATATTCTTAAGCAAGCTGAATCAACTAACTCATTCTCTTCCAGATTGTTTTCTTTACTCAAATTAACACTGAGTCTTGCTGCCGGTGCAGCGGCACTTTGGTTTACAGGCCCTTATTGTGCATTGGCTGCTCGATATTTATTTTCAATTGGCTATATTGCATTGCATGGTGAACCAAATATGTTTGTGCAATACAGTTATTTTTTACCTGCTCAAGAATGGGTGGGTAATTTAGCCTTCAACTATGGTCCCAAAATTTTGTCTGTGCCTACTGGCATCATGAGCGCACAAGCTGTCGATGTCGCGGCGCAAGCATTAAATCATAGCCAAAAAATATTGGCGTATGCTTATCAAAAAACAAAACAAGCTATTCCTTCTTGTTATTTTAAGGATAAGCCTGTTTCTGATTCTGCGGCTTATTCAGCGGGGTTGATTTGTTGTTTGTAACTACATACAGTCTTCAGATTTAACAGTGAAAGTATAAATTTCTTCGCCATTTTTATCTATATATTCATACGAAATCAAAAAATGATTATTTAATACTTTTCGTGTAAATGCCTGTTCGCATACTTGTTTCTTTAAGGCTGGCTTAAAACCTACCACAAAAGTTTTAACATGCAATTGCTCTCTTACTTGGTTCATAATTTGATATTGGTAGATAAATTGATTATTGTTAAAAGAAGTTTTATTTAACTGTACATTGGGTTCAACTGTCTGTGGTAAACTTTTGTTTAGCAAAACAGACCATTCTGTTAACTCTGCTGATGTGATTTTGCTTGAATATTCAGCCATAAAGGAATAAATAGCATAATATAACAGCGATATTATCCATAATACCATCATTACTTTGGCAGATTGTGCCCAAATTTTTTGTCCTGAATATTGAGAGGCGCTATTCCACACAGCTATTATCACAATAGGAAAATATACGAAGGGCAGCGCGAAAAATATACTGTACCCTAGTTGAAAATGCTCATATTCTGATAATTTAAATAAATGATTAAAAATACTAATGGAAGCAAGATGATAAGCCACCACAGCAAGCACGCCAAAAACCCAAAAAACGATGGCTAGCTTGTATTTACCCTTAATAAAATTTTCTATCATCATAAATACAACTTCATTTTATTCAGAGAGAAGATGATTTATCTTAACAAAAAAAAGAGGAATTAAATATTCGTTTTATTTTCAGTAGCGTAAGTATATCCCCTGATAATTACATCAGTCATTATCAAGGGAGAAGAAGAATTAAATAGTTTGAACAGCTTCGGGATGAATTAAAGAAGGCACTTCGTTTCTTAAAACAGGTTCTTTAAAATGTTTACGACATGTCGCAATATATTGATCATTGCCTCCAATCGCCACTTGTTCTCCCTGCTTTATTGCTTGACCATTTTGATCGAATCGTAAATTCATGGTTGCTTTTTTACCACAATGACAAACTGTTTTGATTTCGGTTAATTCATCAGCATAGGCAAATAAATACTGACTCCCTTCAAAAACACCCCCGGTATAATCAGAACGAAGGCCATAAGTTAATACAGGCACATTAAGCTTATCCACAATATCGGTTAATTGTAAAACATGGTGTTTATTCATAAAATGCGCTTCATCGACCAATACACAAGCTATTTTATGTTTTGATTTGGCTATTGCTTGTTTGGCTTGTTCGAATAAATCACAACTAGGTGTAAAGGCATAAGCCTCTGCTTGCAAGCCAATTCTAGAAGCGATGACGCCACTACGTACTCGTGTATCAAGCTTAGGGGTAAACAAAATAGTGCCCATGCCCCGTTCTTGATAATTATAATTTGATTGTAATAAATTAGTGGTTTTACCTGCATTCATTGCAGAATAATAAAAATAAAGTTTTGCCATGTGACTATCCCTTTGATATCTACCAATTAAGCTGTTTGTGGTTCAGGTTTTTTGCTCCAAGCCCAAATACCCCATACGCACATAGCAAAGTAAACCGTAAATAAAAAGGCTTGTGCATGAGCTCCAATATATAAATTAAAGGCTATCCAACCTGTGTTACTGATTGCCCATAACCATTGTCCAATCACACTTTTTTTAATAACAAAAATATTACCTGTTAACGATAAAACAACTAATGCCCAACTGACGGTTTGCCATTCCATGTTAATTTCTCTCCTTTGTTGATATTAAAACGAACATTTATGACGATAAGTTAAATTTTCATACATTTCTATTCTTTTTTGTGTTTCATAAAATGCTGTATTTGCTAACGCTATTTGACTTGATGGCAATAATAAATTAATTTCTTGGCTGATTATCTTTCTAACAAAATCAGTATTACTATGATTCGAACCTTGAGATGCAAAAATGCAATGGGGATCGAGTTTTGTTTCATGCACGAGGGAAATGGCCATGTTGAACCAGTAGATAGCCGAAAATAAATTAAGCACCTTCAATAGTTCTTTATCATTTTCCGGTAATTGATTAGAAACCGTATTTGGATAATGTGCTCTGATTAGTTGTAGTTTCACCTCATCATCTAATGCATACATCGCAAACACCGCACCTAAATCAAAATAGGGGTTACCTTGACCGGGATATCTCCCCCAACCTATTAAGTAAGATTCTTTTGAATTCTCCACAATATTTGAAGGTATAATATCAGCATGTATAAACACCGGTTTTGCGGAAGTCGCTATATCTAAAGTAGAAAAAGCCCTTTCAATTGATTGAAAGGCACTCATCAAAGCCTGATGTTTTTCTATTAACTCACGTGCAGCAGGTAAACGTAATCTGTCTAAAGTGGTTTGTGCCACTTTTTGAGGTAGGATACTTGCACCATGAAGCAATGCAAGCCGCTTTAATACTGCGATAAAACTGTCTTCTAAGATCAAAGTTGGAAAAGAATCAACAAGATATGCATTGCCTCTACCTATATAAGGCAATAAAATAAAATTTTTATCGAGTTTGATATATTTAGGTGAAACAAAAATATCTGCGGAAACTTGCGTAAATGCTTTTTCTGTCAATAGATCGTCCGGATAGCTCGTTTTTTTAGGCAGTACTTTTAGCACTAACTTTATGTTCGACATATTTTCAATCACATAAACGTTAGATGCTGAAGCATTCACTTTAATTTGCTGTATAAACAATGGACAATCTGTCAATACACTAGAAGAGAGAAATGCTTTGACTCCAGGGTGTCGAATTTCCAATGCATCTAAACTCACCGTTAGCACGGAAGGGATACTTGGAAGTCGATTGGCAAAGGAAAAAGTTAAGGGCCGAGTATCTTGTTGTTGTGTATCCATTTTGGTTTTCCTTTGCCATCGCTATGGTATTTTAGTTATTAGATTGAGGCCTTGGCATCGATTTTATAACCTCTTTTTGGGAATAACAATGTTGACCTACCTTATGAAACTTGATTACAAAGCAAACCAACTTAGCTCCTTTTTTAGACCATGTGTCAGCCACTAGCCAAAAAAAGCTCGACATCCCCTGAATTTAAGCTATTATGCACTGCTGGGTGGGGAGAGTTTGAAACATGTCTTTATCGTCATCGTCTAGCAAATTTGGCTTCTGGTCGGTATTTGAATTGGTGACAATTAGCCAGATTGGTTCGGGTCTAATGCTGCCTGCGCAATTGGCTGCCTTTGGCTCTCTGAGCTTAGTAGGCTGGGGAATATCTAGCCTAGGCGCCCTTATCTTAGCCATTATCTTTACAGAACTCTGCGCTCGTAACCCTAAAATGGGCGGACCTCATGTGTATATAAATGAAGCCTTTGGCCCTAGCGCCGCCTTTTTCACAGGTTGGGCTTATTGGGTGGTTTCATGGGTAAGTACTGTTGCGATTATTACCTCGGCTGTTGGTTATCTGTCCCCCTTGTTATTTGGGGCTGCTTCTAACTCCGCTCTTATTCTCGCTATTGAAATTGGGGTGATCACCTGGGCCATTTTGCTTAACTTAAAGGGTACCGAAAAGAGTACCAAAACCAAGTTATCTCGTATTATTCTTAAATTGGTGCCACTTGTCTTGGTACCTATTTGCGCTCTGTTTTTCTTTGATAAAACCAATTTTACCCCTGCCAGCACATATACACTGAGCTTAAACGATATTTCTCCCCTTCACAGTGTGATTTTAATTACCTTATGGGGATTTATTGGATTTGAATCTGCCACTGCGACAGCTGAAAAGGTACATCAGCCCGCTAAAACGATTCGGTACGCCGTGATCTGCGGCACACTTTTTGTGGCCATTGTGTATTTTACAAGCACACTGGGCATCATGGGTGTCATGCCTGGGCAAGAGCTCATGAATTCAAAA
>CAYSTH010000024.1:0-19583 GCA_964433995.1 uncultured Francisellaceae bacterium
ACATTTTAATTCAACTTCTATGGTTTCATTTATTTTGTCTTGTAGGTCGAGAATAATCATCATTTTATCTTGACAGACAGACCATTCTAAATCTAAACGCTGATGTTGAGTCATGTTGAGTTCATTTAGGATATTTTTTTGAATTTTTTCGGCTACTGTTTGAGAGGAGAGATCGGATAAATGATTTGAGTATTTAATTCTAGATTCGTCGCTATATAGATTAATATTCTTTTGAATAGCAACTTCTTCAAGTTGTCTTAATAAACGAGCGGCAGATAAAGCGCTAGATGTGTCGGTTTCCAAGTTGCGAATTCTATCTTTCAGAAAGAAATAATGAAGATAAATCTCTTTCCCTGAAAGAGACGAAAAATAATCAAGATCATCAGGAGGTGTTAAATTTTGATGCAATCTATTAGATATCCAATCGGCAATAGCTCGGTTTCCAGAATGAATTAATTTTTGTTTTTTTTCATCATTTAACGAAAAATCAAGCGTAGATACTTCTTCATCAAAAATTCTGACAATGTTTTCTTTTTTTTCTGAATGCTTGGGCATATCACGTGTGTGAATACCAATGAGTCTTGAAAAATAATCGATTAGTCCTATCGCTTTTTCTGAATCATACCCATATATTTCATCTGTAGAGTCAATCTTTAAACCAAGAGTACACGGATTATTGCCCATTTCATTTCGTTTTACACCTTTGGGGATGTATTTTTTATGATCAAATATTTCAATCGGTAAATTATCTCCTACGCCACCGTCTACATAAAAATGATCTTTCCATTTTACTCCCTCAAAAGCACCAGGAAAAGACATCGTTATTCTGACAGCAAGAGCGATAGGCATATCTAAGCAATCAGGATTATCAAAACTAAAATATTCTGTTTTTCCTGTAGATAGGTTAGTACCTGTAAAAACGATATTTTTTAGTCTAGAGTATCCTTTGGTTTCCATGTCTAGCTCAATGGCTTTTTTTAAGTCGCCGAATGTTGCATTTGGTCCACATTCAGGCAATGCTCTTGCAACATACGATTTAGCAAGATCAAGAAATACCTCACCACGATATACGCCTCGTTTATTTCCACTTTGTAAAAAAGTCATTAATTCTTCAATGGTTTTAAATTTATCAGAGAACCAAAAAGGGTTATGAGGATCCATTAGGTCTAAAAAGTTGAGATTTCTAACAATTTCATCCATTTCTTTTACTGAATAACCTAGCCCAACTAACATGGCGATTATTCCACCAGCAGAACTTCCAGCGACCCTTTTTATGCCAGTATACATGCCGGATTGTTCTAAGGCGGCTAATGCCCCTATATAGGCAATGCCTTTAACACCACCACCCTCTAAAACCAAATTCTCGATAGGTGGAAAATGCCTTTTTTGTTGCGTATCAAGCATCATGCTATTTATTATGTCATTAGAAGTATCACCCATCTTTACACCAATGTTTGCATCTAGGTCGATTTTTGCCCGAGAATATGTTCATGAAACATAGAGTGTATTAGATAGTATATAGTTCCATTGAATGCATTATGAAGATGAGCCTCTCTTTTGTAAAGGAAGAGTTTGGGTAGATAAATAAGAAACATCGGTTTTGGATGAACCGTAAATAATTTTTTTGATAGATTGATACCAATTGGTTTGAATTATTTCACTTGGATCATGTTTGAGCTTTAAGTTGAGAAAGTCTGGCATTTGAGGATAACATTTTAAGAGCTGATTTTTTTCAAAGCATTGCATATCACCCAAGCCAAAGTTACCATTAAGCTGGATAATCAAATCAGTGAGTTCGGTTAAATATTCCTTTATACTGATTAAACTTTGTATACTATGAGTAATATGGAAATGAAGATCTAGTGCAACATAATCTTGATTTGACCAAAATAAAAAAGATTCCTCATCTTTTTTAGTAATAGAAAGGGTAGCATTTATTAAATTAAATTCTCTGCAAATTTTGTGTGAACTTAATTTGTTTAAAAATAAATTAATATTATCTATAGGAATATAATATGTATGTTTAATTAGATAATAGTTTTTATACTCTGGAAATAATAAATTAGCTAATGGCAGATGCTTTTCTATTGGATAATAGGGGATAATCTGATTAGACCAATAATATAATTCGTTTTTATTTTTAATAGAGTCAGTTCTTAATTTTAGTTTTTCGGCTTTATTGTTTTTAAGTAAAAACAAGCTTTCTTTGTATGCTAGTTTATCAAAATATGAATCATGGTAAGACTCAAATTGAATTGTTTTAGGATCAGCATCTATCGGGAAATAGCTTGATATGATACCGGTTTGTAAAAAATCATTAGATGTTTCATCAACATTTAATACGACTTCAAAGTTTAAACATCCTGCTTGGATATGATTGTTAATATTAGAAGATAAATCTTTAATTAATATGTTTTCTACTTTTCTTTTTAAGATGGTTTTTTTAATTAATTTAAATTCCACACCTGATATAAAGCCAAATAGACCATATCCACCTACAACAAGTCTAAATAATTCATTATTAGCTTTTCTATGTATGCGTTGTGATTCTCCAGGAAATCCTAATATATCAATAGCTTCGATGTCTTTTATTAAGGGAGGACAAAGTAAATTATTGCCATGACTGTTTGCACTGACAGAGCCTGCAATAGAATAATCTAAGAAATGATTAGGTATTTGTTTGGGCATCCAAGCATTAGGATTATCTTTTTGGGCACGATTTAAATAAGATAATAGTTGATGCCAGCTCATGGATGGGCCAACTTTAATTAAACCGTTGACAGAATCAAAAAACTCAACTTTATTCATTTTTTTAGCATCTATCAAAATACCATTTTCTATTAAATGCTGACGGCCAATTGAATAACCTTTAGATTGAAAAGAAACGGTTCTGCTATGATTTTTTACTTGTTTAAACGATTCTTGTAGCTCTTCAATTGTTTTTGGATAAAATATCTGAAATAAAGAGGTCGATGTCAAGTGGTTTAAAAGATTATTTCCCATGACATTGTAGATGCCTGTTTTATTTATATATTGAATATATAGCCCAAGGCCTCTATACATCCCCATTGAGGATAACAAAGTTAAAGGAATATAAATTAAAAAAAAGAAAGGATTTTCAACCGTAACGAAATAATTTTGAAGTAATGATAATGTGCTTAAAAAAAACAGACCCACAATGCCGAATAATAGCTGTTTGTTTTTATTTAAATGATACATCTTGTACATATGGTAACCTAGTATTCCTATTACTGGAATCATGATGCAATCAATATAAGCGAAATTTGACCATTGAAAAGTAAGCAGGGCGTAAATAATAGCTGGAATGAGTGATAGGGCTCTTGCTTTTCTTGGTTTAGATGGCATGTGTAATGTAAAGATAATAGTCAGTAAAAAATAAAAAATAAAACTGCTAGAAAGCAAAATAATTTGCTCTACTATATTGTGAATTTCGCCATCTGGCAAATTGTAAAAGCCATACATAATAAAACTAAACAGGCAGCTGATTGAAATGGACAAGTAAAGCCAAGTGACGTTGTTTTTGATCAAAGATATAGGTGTTGAAACACGCCAATTATATTTGGCATAAAGAAAAAAACTTAATCCTAAGAATAAATTGGCTAATGCTAGCCCTATATTTTCCATCAGTACCACCAAAAATGAAAGCAATACTTACTTTTCGGCAACAAATTAAATAAATAAAATTTATTATTTACTTACTGATTATTTATATAGTTTATCCATTTTAAGATAACTCTATCCATCCATCTAAAATTAAAAGACTGATCGGTTTTCCCTATCCAACTTACGTGTCCGCCAAATTGTGTGATTAAAAGATCGATATTATTTTTTTTATGTATTTGATAAAAGTCTGCATTACCAATAAAAGGATCATCTTTAGCATGCAATATTAAAGTAGGGATTTTAATATCATGAATGTAGGAGCCTGAACTAGATTTTTCGTAGTAATCTTTGGCGTTTTTAAAGCCATTTTGAGGTGCTGTAACATGTTCATCAAAATCAAGTACAGATTTAATTTTATCAGCATTTAAATTAGGTAAACTTGAAATAAAAAGGCGTTTTTGATTAATGTCTTTAATTAATCTTTTGGTAAAATAAGCATTAAAAAAATGATTTTTTTTATGCAATAGTAATTTGACAGAAGCGGCTAGGTTTAAAGGAGGTGAAATAGCAATAACAGAATCTAAATTAAAATTTGGATAATCATTTCTACCTATTTCACCAGCCAATTTTAATACCAAATTGGCTCCTAGAGAAAATCCTGTTAGGGTAATAGGGGAATGAGGGTAGTGCATTGAAAGCCAATCATTAACATGATGAATATCTTCACTTCTGCCACTATGATACAATTTTTGAGCCAGAAGAAATCCAGCACCACAACCTCGTAAATTCATTCTAAAAACGCGAAATCCAGCTTGAGAGAGGTAACATGCACCACGCTGCATATAAGAAGAATCTTGTGAGCCTGTGAGGCCATGTACTAATAAAACAATTCTATTTGTATGGGGGGACGAGGTAATAGCAGGCGGTGTTTCTACTAAAACAATGGTATCACCATCTGGTAATTTGACGCGATGTTTTATACCATTATCAATTCTTGAGGTATAAGACAAAACCTGAGATAAAATCGTTTGGGAGTGACCCGTTTTAAAAAATAAAAAAGGCTCAAAAGAAGGCATAGCAATTTTTTTTAAGATAGATGACATGTTTTTTACTTCATTTTTAATTCTGCGACGTGATGGCAGTAAACATAATATCTTTAAACTGTTGGGACGACACGATGGTCGTCCCAATTCTTCAAGGCAAAACTTAATAACGATCTATTTTCGCATCTTTCCCATATACACCTGTACGAATCCGACCTAACAATATATCAATGAGATGCTCTGTATTCGTCTTTGTTCCCATGATAACTAAGCCGTTTTGAATGTTCAAGTTTTCAGCTTCAGTCAGCAAATCGATGATGTTTTGCCATTGCTTTGATAGCAAATCTGCTTGCAAGGTAGGAAGACGTTTTAAATATTTACTTAAAGCTTGATGTGTGTCAGGTAAGTTTTTATTATTTAGATAACTTACCATATCTTGGTTTGTTTTTTCTATTCTTTCAGAGAGTAATTTTTTTTCTTCTATAATCAGCAACAATTCATCATATAGATTATGAGCAAGTGCTTTTTTTTCATTATGAAGCAATTGAATAAAATTTTTCAAGCCATCTTCGGTATGTTTAAAAATCTCAACAATTTCAGTATCCATGTTTGCCATCCTTAGCAATATCTTTAATCAAGTTTGTTATCTAGATCCAATATTTTTTCGGCAATTTGCTGGGGGTTTATAGTATAAATTCCAGCATTTATTTTATCTTTAATTTGATTCACTTTATTCCAATCTATTGATTCATTTGCGGTTTCATTTAAATAGGTATTTAAGATTTTTGCCTCAGCACTTATTTGAATGCCATTATTTTCAGGTGAGGTTGTGTTTTGAGATGTGGCTTTTACTTCAGAAATATTATTTATCTTGGAAACAGTAGAGGTTTCTTTTTTTAAACTAGAGCTAGCATTATTGGTATGCAAGTTTTTATCAGAATATATAGGTATAGTCATTTTATTACTCCTTATTCTATAGATACTTTTACTGTATGTTCGCTCACCACAGTTGCATCAACAATTCTCTTTGACCCCACGGTTTTGACTTGTATTGACTCACCTAAAGTTCCGTCATTTAGAGCTGTACCTTTTGAAGTGATCTTTAAACCAGGTATTTCAGCAATCATATTAACCATTTCACCGCGTTTTATAACCTTAGAGGGAATAATATGAGAAGTTTGGATAATTTGACCTGGTAAAATAATCGTTTTCGCTGTCTGTCCAACAACTGAATTTTTGTCTGTAAAATAGCTGTTGAGAGATGTGATTTCATTTTCGACAAATTGTAAATGATTTTCTAAAATTTTATCGCCTTTAGCGAGTGTTTTAGAAGGTGTAACAACTTGAGCAAATCTTTGTAATCTATAGCTTAATCTTACTCCCCATGTTACATCACCATGGCAAGAAACCTGAATCGTATTATTAGCTTTAGATAAATCATTATCAGTTTGAATGGTGAGTGCTGTAGTACATTTAGGCAATTTTAAATGAGGATCAAGTGAGTTCATATGAATGTTGATTTTTTGATTATAGAATTGTGTCGAAGTTTTATTTTTTAAATACAGCTCAGCAGTTGTTTTTATTTCTGCTAAATCTTGAAGCTCAATGGCAAAAGAGGTGGCGGTCAACGCATTGTAAACCAAAAATATAAGTGTGAGCACAAGTTGGTAAGCTGTTCTATTCATAGCTGTCCATGCCGTATTTATTTAATAAGGTTATTTTAGTCTCTATTTTACCTGTAGGAGGAAATCAATTGCCACATTTATTGTACGAACAAGGTTGAAAACTTCATAATGCATTGATTTTTATAGAAATTAATTTTATTTTGATTTTGGCATGGGGTTTGCAGCCTATCTTATCAAAGAGACCACAAAGGAAGATTTTATGAGCTTTAAGTTGGATGCCAATTTCACTCAGCATGAAAGAGCACTGAATTTATACGCAGAGAGATCGACAATCTTGGCCAATAATCTTGTTAATACCGATACACCTGGATTTCAAGCAAGAGATCTCGATTTTAAATCGATATTAGAAGAAGCGAGCTCACTTGATGGAAATAATGCATCGATGACAATGACTCAAGCAGGGCATATTCAAGAGTACGACAATCAAAATACCTCATCAGATCAATTGCTTTACCGCGTACCTATGCAAACATCATTAGATGGTAATACGGTTAATAGTGAAGTAGAAAAAACGCAGTTTTCTGAAAACTCGATTCGATACATGGCCACTTTAAGTTTTTTAACTCATGAATTTACAAAATTAAAAATGGTATTGGGCAACCAGTAGTCGAAATTAGGAGATAATAATGTCGACGTTTCAAATCTTTAATATTGCAGCACAAGGCATGACAGCACAATCTATCAGATTAAATACAACGGCAAGTAATTTAGCTAATGTCGATAGTATGTCTGGAGATGAATCAGCAGTCTATAAAACGAGATCACCTATATTTGAAACGTTTAGTTTGGGAGATACTGATATAGATGGACAATCTAGTGCCATGGGTTTAAGGGTAACTGGCATTTCAGAAAGCACAGAAAAATTAACAAAAGAGTATCAACCTGAAAATCCATTAGCAAATTCTGAAGGGTATGTTTACAAATCTAATGTAAATATGATTCAAGAAATGTCAAACATGATTTCAGCATCTCGTTCTTATGCCAATAACAGTGAAATTATTACCACGGCAAAAAATATGATGATGAAAACAATTAGTATGGGGCAATAAACATGACATCGATTCCTTCTCCCATTGGTAATAAAACAAATGATCAACTCTTTCAAGAGATTGGTTTAAATTCACCAGGAACAGAAAAAAAAGAAAAATCACAACAAACACAGTTTTTAGATTTGTTTGTCGCGCAACTGCGAAATCAAAATCCTTTAGATCCCAAAGAAGGTGCTGATTTTTTAGCTCAATTGGCACAATTTAGCACAGTTGAAGGCATACAAAATATGCAAACATCTATTAGTAGTTTGGCAAAAACGTTTCAATCAAATACAGCATTACAAGCAACCAGTTTGGTTGGTAAAAATGTTTATGCTAAAACAAATGAATCAAAAATTAAAGCAGTTGATGAACCTTTAAAAGGCATTGTTAATATTCCAGAGTATGCTCAAGATGTAAAAATCTCTATTCGAGATGAAATGGGCGCATTACAAAAAGAATTTACATTAGGCAATATCAGCAATGGAGAAATTCCTTTTCATTGGCAAGGGTTTCCTGGAAAATATCTCATTCAGGCAAATGGCATGATAAATGGCAAAAACACCAGCTTGGATACTTATATTTCTTCTAATGTAGACAGCGTCACCATTCCAAGAAATGGTGGAGGTCTTATTTTGAATATTGATGGTCTTGGCACCATTCCATTAGATGAAGTTAAAACAATTGGATAAGTTTTAAAAGAGGTGACATATGACTTTTAATATTGCATTAACAGGGTTACAAGCAGCATCAAGCCAGTTAACAGTTATTGGTAATAATATTGCCAATGCGTCCACAACTGGTTTTAAACAATCAAAGGCACATTTTGCTGACGTATATGCAGCATCTAATCTTGGTTCGGGTGGTAATACAATTGGTTCGGGTGTTTTATTGTCGTCAGTAGAACAAGAATTTAGCCAAGGACAAATACAATTTACCAAAAGCAATTTAGACTTAGCTGTAAATGGTAAAGGATTTTTTGTTTTAGACAATAATGGTTCAGTGTCATATACGAGAGCAGGTTCATTTGGCGTAGACAAAAATGGTTATATTTCAACGGCTTTAGGTGGTAATTTAGAAGGTTATTTATCTGATGCTTCAGGTAAAATTTCGGGTGCGAGAGGTAACTTGCAGATTACGAATGCAAGCCTTGCACCAAAATCAACTGAAGATGTGACAATATCTGTGAATTTGGATGCAACAAGTAAACCGCCTATATCACCATTTATTTCAGGTTTTACTTCAGCAAATCCACCTGATCCTTCTACTTATAACACATCAACATCAACAACGGTGTATGACAGTCTGGGCAATAGCCATATTATGACAAGTTATTTTATTAAAGCTCATGAAGAAAACACCTGGAAAGTTCATACAGCTGTAGATGGTATTGATTCAACTCCTACAGCAGCAACGCCACCTGTAGGGGTGCCGCCAGTTGCATATCCAGCAGGAGTCAATCCTACTCCATTCACATTAAAGTTTTCTCCCACAGGTGCTTATATTCCAAATAGTCCAGCACAACCACCTATTTATTATGGCGCGGGACCAATTACTTCAACAGATTTGCCTTTAGGTATCTCAAGTAATTTGCCCACTCTTGAGGTCAATGAATTAACGATTAATGGGGTTGCGATTCCTGCCACATTATCATCAAATGATATTTATTCTACAGTGAGAGAAAAAGGAAGTGCGATATCGATGGTTGCTGCCATTAACTCTCAAACGTCACTTCACGGTGCTACTGCCACAGTTAATCCAACTTCTCTTAATTTAGGTACACCTACTTTGGGAAATTTTGTGGCTGGAGATTTTGTTATCAATGGCATCAATATTACAGGAGCAATTGCAAGTGATGCGCAATTACTAGCAGCTATAAACAATGAAACAGGTTTAACTGGCGTGGTCGCAACTCAACCTGGTGGTCCGGGAACAGCTGTTATGCTTAGCGCTAATGATGGTCGAAATATTCAAGTTAAAACAAATGGGACTGTCGCATCTATTGCTAATTTCAGCGGTTTTAATTTACATTTAGGGGCAGGGAATGCACTGAATGATCAAGCCAAACGTGCAACTTATAACCTTTCAACAAATAATAACTTAGCTGTCGTGGTTGGTGGAACATCGCCAACTGATGCAGGATTAACGGAGGGTCCTTTATCAGGTATAGTGCAAACGACTTCTGATGTTGTTAAAATCACAAGTTGGAGCCCAGGTGGTGGTGCACAAGGACCACAACCATTGGCGATTAATTTCGATGCTTCATCGCAGTTTGGCGCACCATTTGCTGTACAAGCGTTATCACAAAATGGATATTCTACAGGCAGATTATCAGGCGTAGAGGTTGATCCATCTGGTATTATTTTTGCGCGCTATTCTAACGGACAATCAAAAGCATTAGGGCAGGTTGCCTTGGCCAATTTTGGCAGTGTACAAAGTTTAAGCCCCCATGGAGATACCACTTGGGTTGAAACCTATTCATCTGGACCTGCGTTAATTGGTGCACCAGGTACCGCCGATCTCGGTTTAGTGCAATCTGGCGCCTTGGAAGATTCTAACGTAAACTTAACGGACGAACTCGTGTCGTTAATTCTCGCTCAAAGAAACTTTCAGGCAAACGCTCAAACAATTAGAACAGCAGATGCGACGACTCAGGCAATTATTAACTTGAGGTAATCAGCATCATGGATAGATTGTTGTATTTAGTTGGTAATAATGCAGATAGACTGGTTTATGCCCAAAGTCTATCTGCCAATAATTTGGCCAATGTGAATACGGTAGGCTTTAAAGCCGATTTAAATCAGTTGACAACTAGTACTTATCAAACAGAGACAATGGATACGCGTGTTTATGCCGTTCAGTTACCTTCTGTTACTGATTTTAACCCTGGTGCTCTTATTCAAACAGGGAACTCTTTAGATGTTGCCATAAAAGATAAAGGTTTCTTCTCTGTTCTTAATAGCGAAGGTAAAGAAGGATATACGCGAGTAGGTAATTTTTATCAAACACAAGAAGGTATGTTGATGACCGGCAATCATTTGCCGGTGCTTGGCACAGGTGGTCCTATTTCTATACCTCCTGCTAAAAAAATAGACATTGCAGAAGATGGTACTATTAGTTTTGTGCCTTTGTCTAGCAAAGATAATACCCCCGTAAAGCTAGATAGATTAAAGCTGGTTTTACCTGATCAGAAGCAATTAACTAAAAAAGAAGATGGTTTATTTTACTTGCCGGACAAAGTGCTAGCAGATCCTGATAGCAATGTCTTGGTTTCTTCAGGATTTTTAGAGTCTAGCAATGTCAATGCAATAATAGAAATGACCAATATTATTCAATTGGCTAGACAGTTTGAAGTATCAATGAAACTCATTCAAACAGCTGAGGACATAGAGGAAAGTTCGGCACGTATTTTGCAAACTTAAAGCTAAGTACCTTAAACATTAAGTTTGCTTAGGAGAGTTTTATGCATCCTGCACTAAGAATCAGTATCACTGGACTAGAAGCACAAAATACTGACATTCGTACTATCTCAAATAACTTGGCTAACGTTTCAACGACGGGTTTTAAAAAAGATAGGGCTGTTTTTCAAGACCTAATGTATCAAAATATACGCCAACCGGGCGCAGATTCATCCCAGTCTTCACAATTACCTTCAGGCTTAATGCTAGGAACTGGGGTGATGGTCACATCAACACAAAAAATGCATAGCCAAGGTAGCATGATGCAAACCGAAAATCCTCTTGATATTGCTATCAATGGAAGAGGTTTTTTTCAAATTATGAGACCAGATGGTACAACGGCCTATACAAGAGACGGGCATTTTCAGCTTAATTCAGAAGGGAAAATGGTGACGCCAAGTGGATATGAATTAATACCTTCTATTACCATACCCAACGATTCTCAAACAATTACCATTGGTCAGGATGGAACGATATCTGTATTAGTTGCAGGAACAAGCGCACCAACGCAAGTGGGGAGTTTACAACTGGTTGATTTTATCAATCCATCCGGTTTACAACCAATGGGTGAGAATGCCTTTTTGGAATCAGCAGCAAGTGGTTCTCCTCAATTAGCAACACCCGGTCAACAAGGAATGGGACATCTAATTCAAGGTTCACTAGAAAGTTCTAATGTGAATGTGGTAGAAGAGTTGGTGAGAATGATTGAAACTCAAAGAGCTTATGAAATGAATGCACGTTCAGTTGAAACAGTAAATAAGATGCTAGAATTTGTGACACAGGTACTCTAATGAATAAATTAATCAATTTTTTTATTATGGGTAGTTTGATATGCTCTGGTTTGTCGGGGTGCACGAGGCTTTACGAAAAACCAGGTGATCCACGATTTTCACCAGTTATTCCTGAATATCAAGCACAAACTGCACCTCAGAATGGTTCTTTGTTTGCAGCAAATAAAGGCTTAGCTTTATATGAAGATATGAAAGCAAAACAAATTGGCGATATTATTACAGTCGTTTTAACAGAAGTGACTGCTGCAAATAAAAAATCTAAGACAAAATTAAACAAGAAAGCAACTGCAGCCATCGCAAATCCCAATTTATTAGGCACAACAGCTAAGTTTGATTTACCAAAACAATTACCCATCCCATTAACAACAACTGATAATTTGAATTTATCTGCAACCATTGACGCAGATAGAACTTTTGATGGAAAGGGAGATAGCAATCAAAGTAATAGCTTGAATGGAACAATCACAGTAACCGTAACACAAATATATCCCAATGGTAATTTATTTATACGTGGTGAAAAATGGATTACTTTAACACAGGGAGATGAGTTTATTCGAATCTCAGGTATTGTGCGCCCTCAAGATATCAGTCCAGACAACACATTAACTTCTAATCGAATAGCGGATGCAAGAATCACCTATAGTGGCAGAGGTGATATGCATAATACGAATAAACCCGGTTGGATTAATAAAATATTAGGAAGTAAATTATGGCCTTTATAAAAAAAATCATAATGATAGCCTTAATTTGTTTAATCTCTCATCCTGTTTATGCAGAAAGAATTAAAGACATGGTATCTATTAGTGGTGTTCGTTCTAATCATTTAATTGGCTATGGATTGGTTGTGGGTTTAGATGGCACTGGCGATAACGAAGATTTTACCAAACAATCTTTTAAAAGCATGTTAGATAAATTGGGTGTAACTATTCCACCCAATATTACACCTGGAATAAAAAATGTTGCGGCTGTTTCTTTGCATGCTGAATTACCCGCCTTTGGAAAAATGGGGCAAAAAATTGATGTGACAATATCATCAATTGGCAATGCCAAAAGCTTAAGAGGGGGAACGCTATTATTAGCCCCACTTAAGGGTATGGATGGAAAGATTTATGCTGTTGCACAAGGAAATTTAGTTGTAGGTGGTCTTTCTGCATCAGGTGAAGATGGTTCAAAAATAACGGTTAATTTGCCCGTCGTTGGGCGTATTCCAAATGGCGCCATGATTGAAGCTGAAGTGCCTTCTCCGTTTCAATGTGCACAAACACTCACATTTAATCTCAATCGCTCTGATTTTAGCACAGCTAAATCACTTTCAGAAGTCATCAATAAATATATGGGGCCACAAACTGCAACAGCATTAGATGCTACTTCGGTTTTGGTCAATTTACCAGAAGATCAACATCAAAAAGTAATGTTTATATCAGCACTAGAAAATTTAAACATTGATGTCGGGGCACCAATTGCAAAAGTCGTTGTGAATTCTAGAACGGGCACCATCATCATTGGTCAGAATGTGACAGTAGGCCCAGCGGCAGTTACACATGGTAGCTTAACGGTGACCATCACAGAAAATAAAGATGTCAGCCAACCACAACCGCTTTCTTTAGGTGTTACGACCGAAACCAATAAAAGTGATGTACTTGTGACACAAGATAAAAGCAGAATGTTTTTATTACAACCTAATGTGTCTTTAGAATCAATTGTTCGTGCAGTAAATCAAATTGGAGTTGCTCCGGGTGATTTGGTTGCCATACTCGAAGCATTAAAACAAGCAGGTGCTCTAAAAGCAGAACTTGAGGTAATTTAACAATGGTTAATCCAATTCATTATCACGATTTTGTCGGATTACGTAACCTTGAAGCAAAAGCTGGAAATGAAGATCCAGAAGCCATTAAGGCTGCTGCAAAGCAATTTGAGTCGATGTTTATTAGTATGATGTTAAAATCAATGCGCGAAGCAGGTGCATCAATAGAATCAGATTTATTTTCCAATCAAACACAAGAATTTTATCAAGAAATGTACGATCATCAATTAGCAAATAAAATATCAGAGAACAAGGGAATTGGTTTGTCTGAAACGCTAATTAAACAACTAAGTAAAAATACGAGTGGTAAAACACATGGGTAGTGAATTACTTGGAATAGGAACGTCGAGTCTAACGGCACTTAGGCAAACTTTAGACACTATCGGTCATAATATTGCCAATGCAAACAATCCAGATTATAACAGACAAATAACAGATTTATCTTCTAGAATGCCCATTCGCACAGGTAATGGTTTTGCAGGAACTGGTGTTCAAGTAATGGGCACTCGACGAGTCTTAGATGATTATCTATTAGATTCTGTCAGACAAAATACCTCATTAACAAATGATTTGGCTGCTAGTGCAGAATATGCTCAACATATAGATAAAATATTGGGAGACCAAAATACAGGTGTTTCACAAGCATTAAGCGATTTTTTTGGGTCGGTAGAAGAATTAAACAGTAATCCTAATAGTATACCCACCAGGCAACTTTTTTTATCAAAAGCAAGCATTTTAAAAAGTAGGTTTAATGACTTATATGACAAAGGAATTTCTGAAAATAATAATATTAATTCGCAAATAAAGTATACCGTTGAGCAAATTAATGGCATAACAAACAGCATTGCAGATCTTAATGCAAAAATATTATCTTTTTCCAATGGTACAAATAAAAACATTCCTAATGATTTATTTGATCAACGTGATGGACTTATTAATGCTTTAGCTTCAATGGTGAATGTGAGTATTAACACACAAGATGATGGTTCTTTAAATGTTTTTATTGGGAATGGACAATCTTTAGTTATTGGGGGGATGAGCAGCAACTTAAGTACAAGAAATAATGCTAATGATGCAAGTAAAGTTGATGTTGTTATTTTATCCAATGGAAGTTTTCAAGACATCACCAACAACATTTCAGGTGGAAAATTAGGTGGAACCATCTCCTCTAGAGATCTTATTTTAAAAACAACTTTAAACTCTTTGGGAAGATTAGCCATCAGTATTTCCAATGTCATGAACCAGCAACATGCAAAAGGGGTGGACATTAACGGCGATTTTGGTGGAGAACTGTTTACGAATTATAATGATGCCAGTTTTGCATCACAAAGATCGGTTCCAAATATTCTCAATACAGGAAATGGCATTTTAAGTGTAATAATAAATCCTATAGATATATCCAATAATGAAAATAATACTTTATTTTCATCAGGGGAAATGTATCAACCAGCAGGCACGTTAACCTATCTTGATACAGGGACAGCATTGCTATTAAATGGAATTAACATAAGACCTACACAGGGATCAGATGATGTTTTATCAACGAGTGATAATCAAGCTAGTGCCATAGCAACCGCAAAAGCAATCAATGATTCTTTTTCATATCATGGCGTATTAGCTCATGCAGAGCCAAATGTTCTTTTTTTAGGTAATGTTACATTAGGAAATATATCTGGAACACAATTTAGCATAAATAATATTAACATTGTCTCTACTGGAGTTAGCTCAGAAATACTCGCTATAGATATTAACTCAAAATCTCATCTTACTGGTGTTGAGGCAACCATAGATTTAAATGGAAAAATGACATTAACCGCTAAGGATGGGCGGAACATTCAATTATCAACAGATGGAACAAGTATTCTTGCTGATTTTGAAAAATTTTCAATGACAGCGGGAATAAAAAATGTTGTTCAAAGAAGCATGATTAAATTACAAAAAGAAGATGGTAGTATTTCAGTTTCAGGAACTAATCCACAATCAGTAGGATTAACTTCTGGTCAATATCCAATAATCTCTTCCAGTTTAACGATAAGCGATTATCACTTGTCCTACAATGGTACTTTTTATAATTTAACAAGAACATTAGATAATCAAATCATTGCTCAATCTAATACACCTAGTTTTAACTTAGACGGATTTACTATTGTATTACAAAGTGGGACTATTAAATCAGGTGATACTTATGAAATTCACCCAACAAGAACAGCGGCGAAAAATTTTTCAACGAACATATTTCAACCTGAAAAAATTGCTTTGGGCATGCCATTAAAAGCAGAGTCTGATATCGCTAACCAAGGAAATGGTAGTATTTTAGTTTATTCAATAGATAACGTAGATGGTACACCTATTGGAGATGTTTATAAATATGGAAATGCGTTTACGGGCAATAAAAAACTGTCACCACCTTTAAAAATTGAATTTATCTCTGAAACAGAGTATAAGGTTGTTGATGTTACCAATGGCTCAAATATTCAAATTGGCCCCATTCAAACATATGATCCAAAGCAAAAATCTAATATTATTTTTCCAATAGGATCAGTAACTGATTCTAACCCCTCTGGTGTTATGCCTACTTACGTATTTGATCCTGGTTATAGGCTAACTATTTCAGGATACCCTAAAAAAGGAGATGTTTTTACAGTTAATTTCAATAATAAAGCTGAGGGTGACAATAGAAATAGTTTAATGATAGCTCAGTTAAAAAACAAAAAAGTGATGTCTTCAGGAAACGCCAGCTTTCAAGAATCATATACCCAATTAGTTGGCAGTATTGCAAATGAAACTTCAAAACTTAAAACAAATTTACAAGCATCAGAAAGCTTATTAGCCTCAGTAAAATCCAGAAAAGATGATTATTCAGGTGTCAATTTAGACGAAGAAGCTGCTAACTTAATGAAATTTGAGCAGGCATATGCTGCTTCGGCACATTTGATTTCTGCTGCGAGAAATATGTTTGATATGTTAATGAACACTTTTATGAGATAAAATATGCGTATATCTACTATACAAATTTATTCTAAATCGGTGAATGAAATGTTGGCCAAACAATCACTTGTGTCTGAAATGCAAGTGCATATTGCCAGTGGGAAAAAAATCTTTAATTCTTCTGATGATCCGGTTGGTGCTAGTAAAGCAATGCTTTTAAAAGAAGAATTGAATGCCTCAGATATGTATCAAAGAAATTGCGCTTATGCAAAAAACTTACTAGAGCAGCAAGAAAATATTTTGGGCTCTTCTATTAATATTATTCAGAGAATTTCTGAATTGGCTATTCAGGCGGGTAGTGGTAGTTTATCAGAAACAGATAGGTATGCAATTGTAGAAGAAATTGAAGCGAGAAAAAATGAATTATTTGATTTATCTAATTCAAAGGATTCTAATGGAGATTATGCCTTCTCAGGTTTCAAAAACAACTTACCTGCTTTTAAAATTAATAATGCTTCAGAAGTTGTTTATCAAGGTGATGACGGTCAACGAAATTTAAAACTAGGAAATACATCCGAAATTTCTTCAAACTTTACAGGGAAAAAAGTATTTTTTAATATAAATAACAGTAATATTTTAGCAAAACCTATTTCAGGTGAAGCTTATGTCTCTACAACCAATTCAGGTTTGGTTAACTCAACAACATTACCGGTGTTGTCAGATATAGATTTAACAATCAATCACACTCATATTTCTGCGTCGCAATCAGATGGTATATCATCTACAGATGGTAATGCTTCTGCAATTTCTTTTGTTAAAACCATCAATGCAAGCAGCATGACTCACAATGTATGCGCGAGCGTATTTCCTAATCAAGTTAATTTAGGTGTGATGACGGCAGGCATTATTAACCCTAATCAGTTTTCGATTAATCAAGTTTCTATTGTCGATTCAATAGGAACGGAAAATTCGTTAATAACCGCCATAAATTTACAATCAAGTCAAACAGGCGTAGTGGCAACTCAACCTGGAGGCAGCGGTACAGCTATTTTGTTAAATGCTGAAGATGGTCGCAATATACAATTGAAAACAGATGGTTTGAGTGTAGCCAGTTTTGGTAATTTTAGTTTAGATGGTGGAAGTGCATTAGATAAAGTTCAAAGAGCAGGAGTAGCTTTATATTCTAATGCACCAGTAGCTATTAATGGAGCAAACCCAGCTAACATGGGGCTAACAGCTGATCTCTATCCTGTTTCAACAAATCTAGGAACAGGTTTGCTTCAAGCGGAAATTATTTCTCCCATAGATAACATTAATCAAAGTTATAGTATTGTTTTTGGTAGCGGTGGAACAACTTTTAGTGTTTATGATCATAAAAATGCCTCACAACCTGTGAGTGGTTTTGAAAATATACCTTACACAGCGGGTGAGGGAATATCATTTCAGAGTTTTAATTTAATTTTATCTGGTGCACCACAGTCAGGCGATAGGTTTAATTTAAGTTGTGAAAAACCTGAATATCAAAATATTTTTAAATCAATTGATAATCTAACCTATGCAATAAAAAATTACAGTTTAGATTCAGTTAGACTGAATTATGAAATCGGGATAGGCTTATCAAATTTAGAAAGTGCACAAAATAATTTTTCTAAAGTACAGTCTATTGTAGGCGCAAATTTAAATGTAGCTGAAAGCCAACTAGATATACAAGCAGAGTTTCAATTAGTGACTAAAGAAGTGTTGAGTCAAATCGAAGATTTAGATTATGCTCAAGCTATATCAGATTTAACACAAGCAACCTTTATATTAGAAGCAGCTCAAAAAAGCTTTGTGCACATACAAAGCTTAAGTATTTTTAATTACTTAAGAAGTTGATTTTATCTTCAGTCTGTTTTTAGATGGATTATTAATTTTCCTAGCTGGGAAAATTTTGTATAAAATTTTTGTTAAAGCCTTTTAACCACCTGTCGATACCCATCCTGGGAGCGGTAAATGCAAGCATTTTATGTTGTATATCCGCTAAGTTTAATTCCTTCTAGGAGATGCATTTTATGCCACAAATTATTAACACCAACGTTGCGTCACTTAATGCACAACGTAATTTGGATAAATCAGGCGCTTCATTACAGACATCCTTACAAAGATTGTCTTCAGGTTTACGTATCAATAGCTCGAAAGACGATGCTGCAGGTCTTGCTATTAGTGTGCGTTTTACTTCTCAAATTCAAGGTTTGTCTCAAGCTTCTAGAAACGCAAACGATGCGATTTCGCTTGCTCAGGTAACAGAAGGGGCATTACAAGAAACAACAAATCTTTTACAACGTACTCGTGAGCTAGCCATTCAAGCGGCTAACGGAACAAACTCTTCTTCAGATAGACAAGCCATTCAATCTGAGGTAAATCAGTTAAAACAAGAATTAAGTCGTATTGCCAATACAACGAGCTTTAACGGAATTAAAGTTCTTAACGGTGATTTAGGTAATGCTTTATTCCAAGTAGGTGCTGAAGCAAACCAAAATATTGGTTTCTCTGTTCGTGATACTCGTGCCACAGCCATTGGTAGCAACCAAGTAACAACTAATAATGCGCATGGTATTGAAGCTGCAACTGGAAAACAATTATACATTGGTGTTGTAGGTGGTGCAGGTGGTGCTGCATTAGGTGCTGAAGTAGGAAACGCTCAAGCAAATGCTGCAACAAACGGTTATTCAGCTTCTACTTTTACGTTTACCCATACGACATCATCTGGTTTAACAGCAACTCAAACACAAGCCGTAGCTGCAAATGCTTCAGCCTATACTATTGCTTCTAATATTACAAGCAATATATCTGGTGTTCAAGCACGTGGGTATAATCAGGTCACAATTTCAAATATTGCTAGCATGAATACAGCTACTGCTATTACTTTAAATGGTGTTGCGATTGATGATGCAACTGATGCTGCCAATACAACAGCAGATAGTATTGCCACTTTAATTAATACAGATGCATCATTTTCTGCATTAAGAGCATCAGATGGTTTATTTGCTAAAAGTGATGGTTCTTCTGTTACTATTTACTCAATGAATGGTAAAGACTTGAGCTTTGCAAGTTCTGCAGGTACTGGTGTATTTGATATGGCTGGTCTTGATGGTGCTGCTGCAACAGGCTTAGTTACAACGCAAACAACCACGTTTGGTGGTAGAGTAGATATAGCGATGGATAAAGGCTATACAGTTTCTT
>CAYSTH010000025.1:0-19184 GCA_964433995.1 uncultured Francisellaceae bacterium
GAAAAATTAAATTATATGCTTGCTTCGGAATTTAAATCTTATAAAGAAATCTTGGCTAAAAACGATCCTGAATTTGCCAAAAAACTTAAAGAAATAAAAGATCTTAAAAAAAGTGCAAAGTTTTTGAATGATCTCTTATCAACTACGCGAGATAAAAGTGTCTCTTTTCAGACAGAACATAAAAGATCAACATTAGATAAAACAGGCAGTACGGTTTCTCATTCTCTTTCAAGAATTTTAAACAATCGTCACAACTTATTTCATAAAGATAAAAAACCAAATAGGCCCAAATCAGAAGCCCCAAAGTTACATTATCTATATGAGAGTAAAGTAAGGAAAAAAGAACAACTTTTTGATACAGTTTTAAAAACGCAGAGTTTAGGCATTGAAACAGTAGTGGCAGAAGCAAATCAACATCGAAATATTATGAAAATTGATATTTCTGCCAATCAGACTGCTCATCATCAAGAAGCTTCATTATTCTTTAAAACCAAGAAAAACAGTGAATTGACATTAAGGGCACAAGTCACTCAATCAGAAAATACCATTACGCATTTTTCGATGAATCATCTTTCTGAAAATGCACATAAAAATCCAGAAATTCAAAAAGCAGTTCAATCTATTTGTGAATTGGCTGTTTTTTCGGCTAAGCCTAATGCAAAAATTTCAATACCCCCTAGCTTGTCTGAAGGCAATAAAAAAATGGTGTTAGACGCTTTAGATAGTGCACTTAAAAAGGCAATGACATTAAAGCCGCCAAAATTTAGCCAAGATACGAAGCCTACTCTCCCAGAGCGTGATTTAAATTTAAACAAACCTTCGGCAAAAAAGAAGTCTATTTAACTAAATTTTTTGATCAGCTGCATATACACATAAACTAACGAACCAATTGCACATTTGAATTGTCTACTGGCTCAGTTAGGTTATTTTTTTCCAGAGAAGCAGGGGCAACTATGGAGCCTTCCAAAAAAGACGATCTCAGATCATTATTTGAGCAAATAAACGAAATTGATAAGCTGTATAACAATAGTGCGAATAGTGCTAAAACTTATTTAAAAGGGCCTGAGTTAATAAAACGAAATCAAAAAATAAAAACAGAATCAGATAAATTAGAGGCGCTAGAAAAATTAAAAATCAAAGCAGACAATGATCATGCTAAAGCAGAAGAAGCAGTTAAAATACTACTGGCGACTTATAAAGAAGATTCTCAAAAAAATATAGTCATACAACAAATTATTCAAGATATACGCAAACGTCATGCAGTTATTCCTCAAGATACCACCAGATTAATACATTATCCCAAAAATCCTAAAGCAGAACATTGGAAAGATTTTTATAGTCCATCTCGTTATGAATATTTAATGCCATATTGCCAGTTGGCTTATTTAGAAGAGGGTAAAGGTAAGCCCGAAGAACATGCCTTAAAGTTGGCGTTGACATTTGATACAGAGCGAGATGCTTTGGCTTATACACGAGAATGTTTTAAGAATCATGCCTTACCCTTTCATGATGGTTGCGCATTTGTTTTGCCAGAACCAACTGAATGTGATTTTAAAAGTTGGAAAACATTAATTAAAACGAATATTCATGACAGTGCTTTTCGTGAATTGCTAAAAAACGCATCTGAAATTGAAAAAGAAATTAAAAAAAACAAACCATCATCAGCAAATAAAAAAATGAACACAGAGCTTATTAAAGCTAAGAAACTTGAATTGTCTAAAACAATTGTAAAATTTAAAGTGCTAAAGCGCAAACACGGAATGTTAACGTCAGAAGAAGAAAAAGAGTATAAAAAATTGATACAAGAGGTTTCTAAACTGCGATTAGAACTTTTTGATCTTTCTGCAGGTATTGCGCTTGGTCATTGCGATATCATGACATTAAAAGCCGCTAAAGAATCTTATTTAAACAACAACTTTGTTGCATATAAAATAATGACTCAAAATGGGTTATTAGAAACTGATTTCAATAAATTTCAGAAGCTAAAGCGTGCAAATGATGATACCCAGATTCCAAATATTGATATAGATGGTTCTGATTTAGGTTTCCCAGGTTTACATTTAAAAAAAGTAGATGTCATGGATGAAGCACAAGCAGCAGAGGCTGCTTGTTTTGGTAAATTAACCTTTTGTTGTCAATCTTTGTCAGGTGAGGCAGGAGAACCTTGTGTTATTTATGGATTAACTAGCCCTAAAAGTGGATTTTATGTACTCAAAGATGATGAAGGAGAAGTATTTGCTCAATCTTGGGTATCACGTACACAAACAGGTGCGATGTTGTTTGATTCAATTGAAATTGCCGTTAATGTGATGGAAAATTATAATCCTTTTACTTTTAATGCTAAACTTAATCCAGCGGTAATTTTTTTCAAAAAATTGTTCGAAAAATTAACAATTGAAAACGGCGTTTCTAAAATATGTTGCGGTGGAGGCTCAGGGATATCACAACACTTTGGTATAGATTCTGTTATAGGAAGAGAACGTTTTGTTGATTATAATGACTATTCTGATGCCATTCAACAGCGTGTGATAATCGACAAAAATAGGCCGTATATACGAGAGCTAAGCCCATTTGATCAATCTGATAAAATAGATTTGTTTATAAAAAATATCATTAATAATGAGCCGATAAATGAAAATATCCCTCTAATCGAAATGATCAACTGAGCTCTCTTAAAAAATGATAAAAATTTGATTGAGCAACTTAAAAAAACAGCATCACATATAAACCAACATCAAAGTGTAGATCATCTTGTTGACACAATTTCTAATTATTTAAACAATCCCGCTCAAGCAAAGATTTTATTAAACAAAATAGATGAGTTTCCTTATTTAAAATACATCATCACCGATCAAGGAAATACGTCCCTCATGATGTCTATACATTATGACCTGACAGATACTGCATTTAAACTGATTGCCGAAAGTGGCAGCCTTAATGATAAAAATAATAGCAGTAAAACACCCTTAATTTATGCGATAGAGCATGATCTCAATGAAGTGGCAATTGAACTGATAAATAAAAATGTAAATATAGATGCCAAAGATGGTGATAATGTTACTGCGTTAATACATGCTATTGAGAAAGGCAACAGCAAGATAGCGCTTATGCTCATTAAAAAAGGAGCAAATTTTAATCAAAAAGATGATCTAGGTAAAACAGCACTTATGTATGCCATTGAGTTTGGAATGGATGAAGTAGTAGATGAATTGCTAAATAAATCTACCACCAAAATAAATGACAAAGATATCGATGATATGACGCTTTTAATGTATGCAGTGCTTTGAGGAAATATGAGTAGAGTGACGCAATTAATTGAACATGGGGCAAAAATTAATTTGAAAGAAAAACATGGGTTTAGCGCGTTAATGTTAGCTGAACTTATGGAATATAAGGCAATTAAGGATAAACTTGTAGAACACGGCGCAATAGCAGATACACAAGTTGATTATAATAAAAAAGGCACCAGCGACATGACACTTCTCATGTCTGCTATTGCCTCTAAAAAGTGGGCTTTGGTTAATAAACTCATTGATAATGGAGTGGATATACATGTTAAAAATAAATATGATCAAACAGCTTTTCATTATGCTGTATTATATGGTCAAACTAAGATAGCTCAGAAATTGATTGATCATGTTGCCAAGATTAATGAAGGTAATAATCATGGTGATACTCCGTTGATGCAGGCGGCACAATGTGGTTATCTAGATTTATTTGACCTTGTACTCAAAAACAATGCAAATTTTGAGGCCAAAAATAATTTTGGCCAAACTGTTTTAGATATTCTGAGTAATAGTTTTATGTATAATCCAAACCCAGAAAAAAATATTCTTGATAAAGAAATGATTTTTAAGTTAATTGATGCAGATGCAAATATACATGAAAAAGATAATTCAAATAGAACGCCTTTGCAGAAGGTAGAAAGCTCTCCCGAACTTCATGATGCGATGTTAGCCAGAGCCACCCAAAAAGAACAAAAAACACTTGAAAATAAGCGATTGTCTTTTTTACCTTTAAAAAATAATACAGAAAAAATGTTTAAGAGATTGATTGAACAAGATAATGCAGAAGAATTAATCGCTTTAATTAAAAAAAATAATAATCCCATAAACAAATTATGCATTAAAGATGAAGATGAAAATCAATGCTCTTTATTGATGCATGCTTGTGAGCTTGGCAAAGTGAAGGTTGTTAAAAGTTTATTAGATATGGGAGCAAAAATCAATAAACAAGACCAAGATGGTGATACTGCATTAGCTTACGCGGTGGATTGTGAAGAAGACACGCAAAAAGATATTTTGCACTTGTTATTGAGTAAAGGTGCAGATGTGCGTTTACGAAATCATGAAAACGAAACTGCTATTGATAGGGCAAGAGAATATGTTGGCAATGATGACGTTATTAAGTTATTAGAGTCCTCGACTTATACTCTGAGTCCTAATAAATAAAGAGCCATTTTTAAATATATTTCGAAAGCGACGTCATGATTTTAGAAGTGGCTTTCATTAATATTTTAATATAAAAAGGTAATTCTGCACCGCCATTATCCATGGCTGTTTGAGCATGTTGGCTTTCATCTAGTCGCATTTGTTCTAAAATAACTCTGGATTCAAAATCATTTTCGGGCAATTTTTCTAGATGTTCACTTAGATGTTGCTCAACTTGATGCTCTGTTTCAGCTAAGAAGCCTAAGCTTTTGGCATCGCCACAAAAGCCTGCTAAAGCGCCTATCATAAAACTGCCTGTGTACCATAAAGGATTTAAATAACTGGTGTGGCTACCGAGCTGATTTAATCTGGCTTGACACCAAATGAGATGATCGCCTTCTTCTTGAGCGGCATGCCATAATAATGCACGTGTTGAGTCATCTTTAGCTGCCCAAGCTTGGCCGTTATATAGCGCTTGAGCTGCAATCTCACCGGCATGATTGATTCGCATTAATTGGGCACTTAAACGATTTTCTTGAGGTGTTAAACCGTCTTGGGAAATAATAGACGTTTTTGGGCAGGGGCGCCCTGTATTTTCAGTTTGATGACTTGTTGTTTTAATGGCTTGATCTACACTGATGATTAGTTGATCGACCAATGAGTAGTAGCGTACAAATTTATTCATAACTATCGATATTAACAATAGTTATTCTTCAAAACAAGGAGTGTTTATGAAAGCAAAAAATCTATTAGAACTCGCTTTAACAACAGCAGTTGCTTTGAGCCTTAGTCAAAATGTAGCGCTAGCAGCTGATAAAGCAAAGCCTGATGTTTCTATGGAAAAATGCTATGGTATTGTCAAAGCAGGCAAAAATGATTGTGGCACAGCTTCGCATGCTTGTAGTGGACAAAGCCAAAAGGACGGTGATCCCGTAGATTGGTTATATATGCCCATAGGCACTTGCGATAAAATTGTAGGAGGCAATAAATAGGCTACTAAAAAAGAGGGATAGTGATTGGACATTGTTGGTGTGGGAGTTGGTTTAAGAACAGCACATATTGATCATGTGATACAGCATCTGCCATCCGTGCCTTGGTTTGAATTTATCACCGAAAATTTGATGGGAGATAAAGCGCTCATTCAGCAAAAAATTAAACATTTGCGTCAACATTATCCTTTTGTGTTTCATGGTATCGGATTATCTTTAGGCAGTGCAGATGGATTAAATCAAAAATATTTAATAGAACTCAAAAAATTAATTGATTTATATGAACCTGCTTGGGTATCCGATCACTTATGTTGGAGTCAAATTGGCGGAAAATATGTGCCCGATTTGTTGCCATTGCCGTACACAACAGAAGTGGTGGATACGGTGAGTCATCACATTTTAAAAGTGCAAGCTTATTTAGATAAACCGATTATGATTGAAAACATTTCTCGTTATATCGATTTTGATCAATCGGAAATGACAGAATGCGCTTTTATTAAACAGATTGTTGATAATACGGGTTGCCATTTATTATTAGATATTAATAATATTTATGTCACTTGCCAAAATGTAGGGTTAGACCCCTATTTATATCTTGATAACATGAAAACCCTTAAAAAATCGATTAAGCAATTTCATCTGGCAGGATACACACAAGAAAAAGATAGGTTAATAGATTCTCATGCATCACCTGTGCATGAACCCGTTTGGCAATTATTTGAACAAGCGCTAAAATATTTTCCAAATGTTCCTTGTTTAATAGAATGGGATAATGATTTGCCAGAGTTTAATAAATTATGGCAAGAAGCAAAAAGGGCAGAAAATTATTACAATCGAGCATAAAATAAACCTGCATCAAATTCAACTTGAAATGTTAGAAAACATTTACACAGGTAGCGTCAATCAAAAACAATCTATTTATAGCAATCATACCAAAACAACTTTAGCTAACCATTTACAAAATATTTATATAGTATGTCATAAAATGGTGGGAGCATCTTTTTTTAAAAAAGCCTGTTTAGAGTATATTGAAAAGTACTATCTTACCGAATATGATTTGACTTTTTATGGTGAATTTTTTTCAGAGCATTTAGCAGATATTATCAAATATAAACTGTCCAAAAATGAGATAAAAAAAGAAAGTTTAAATTGCTTGCCTGATTTAGCCAAATGGGAATGGGCTATTCATCAAACACTATGTGGGCCAAATTATTTTAACGCATTGAATCATGCTGATATTCTTTTAGAGACGAATTTTAAAAATAAAAATATTGCTTTTCCTTCAGGATGTACAATAATACAATCAATCTACCCACTTGAAAAAATTTGGTGTGCTCATCAAAGCGATGAAATCAATCAAAAAGAATATGTGCTCAATATTGAATATGGAGAATATTATTGGTGGTTAGGGTTGGTAGAAGGCAAATTATTAATACACTCTTTAACAAAATTAACATGGTTATTTTTAAATGAGGTAAAAAATAAAGGGCTTATGCCCGTTCTTGAACAGGCTTCAGAAACAAATCAGTACTTTAATCTTATAGATATCTTAGTTGATTTACTCAGAAAGGGGCAATTGATCTTGCTTGAGTAGCTTTTCAATATGATCATAATAAAATTGTACTTCAGTTTTTAAGGCAACATTCTCTGATTCAAGTTGTTGAACTTTTAGATTGAGCACTTGAATTCGCTCAATAGCAGTGGCAATTTTTTTTTCAAGTATGGCAAGAATTTCTTGAGACATATAAACCTCTAGTGCTGAGCTGAAAGGCATCTTTTCTAGCATGTTTGATTACGATTTACAATGGAGATATTAAGTGAGTCAGAAAAACGACAATTCATCGAAGCCTTCATTTTGGGAGATGATTTTAAGTGTCCTTGCTGCGATGTTTGGTGTTCAAAAAGGTAAGAACCGTGAACGTGATTTTACCAAAGGGAATCCGTGGCTTTTCATTGTGATTGGTATCATCATGACAACGGCCTTTGTTTTTTTATTGATAGGAGTTGTGAATATGGTATTGACACATGCGAAAGGGTAATCAGGCTACCTTTCCTGAGAACCCTTGCCATATTAGTTGTGATAGCAGGGATAAAGTTACGTCCCTATCTATTTTTTTCATGGTTTACTAGTTAACTATTGTTAGAGGGGGTAAATTTGGAAAAAATAGCCCCACAGTTGGTCATATAAGTAAATACTACAGCCATTAAAAATGCTGATAAAAATTTACCTACAACTAATTTTTCTTCACCAAAGATAACACTTGTTAAATCAATACACCCCATCCACAAAGTAAAGAAAAATAATATGGAAATAGATATTCTTACTGCTAAGACGGACAAATTTTTCATGATATATCCTACAATAAAAAAATAACTTGGAGATCACTATATGAAAGAATTAAGTATACAAGAAGTATATATGACATCAGGAAATGGACCCAAATTCTTCAATGTGATATCAGGAGCCATATTTGGCGCCATAACAGGGGGATTCATGGGACTTGTTACAGGTGGCCCGGCTGGTGCGATAGCGGGCGCTGGTTATGGGGCATATACAGGAGCAGCTGGAACATTGATAAAGGAAGGAGCTTCTGGTCTTGTTGAAATAAATAACCAAAAATAATAAGTTATTACAGACATCTCCGGGGTTTAGCCGGAGATGTTAAGCGCTAGCAAAACAAAATATCTTTACTGACACCATTTTGTTCTAGAATGTCCTTGAGTTGCTTTAGGGCATCTACTTGAATTTGTCGTACACGTTCACGTGTGAGGCCAACATGCTTACCCACATCTTCCAATGTCGATTCTTCAAAGCCATATAGCCCGAACCGATGAGCAATAATAGCGCGCTGTTTTTCATTGAGTCTGGATAAACAATCGTTTAGGGTGCCAAACAAGTTGTTATCTTCAAATTCTTCGGCAGGGCCAAAAGAATCATTATCAGACAGGGCATCGAGTAAAGGTTTATCTGTATCATCAGCCATGGGTGTGTCAAGTGATAGGGTTTTTTCGTTTAACCGCATCATCTTGTTCACTTCTTCGGCTGTGGTGTTCATTGCAATCGCAATGTCTTCGTATTTGGGTTCTTCTTCCAAATCTTGGGCAATTTCTCTGGCTTTTCGAAGATAAACATTCAGCTCTTTAATAATGTGAATGGGCAAACGAATGGTGCGAGTTTGATTCATGAGCGCACGCTCAATATTTTGTCTAATCCACCAAGTTGCATAAGTCGAAAAGCGAAATCCACGTTCAGGGTCAAATTTTTCGACAGCGCGAATTAAACCAAGGTTACCTTCTTCAATAAGATCTAATAATGGCAAACCTCTGTTAAGGTAGCGCCTAGCTATTTTAACAACAAGCCTTAAGTTGCTTTTTATCATGACTTCGCGAGCAGGAATATCACCCGCTAAAGCAAGACGAGCATATTTCACTTCTTCTTCAGCGCTTAAGAGGTGTGAGCCCCCTATTTCTTTAAGATAAATTTGCGTAGGATCAGACTCGTTATTTGCCTTCTTATCACTGGCTTTAGATTCCTCATTAAAATCTTGAGGGAGTGGGGTAGTGTTATCCTCTATTTCATCGTGATTAGAAAAATCGATAGGTCCATTCCATGATAATTTCATTTTGCCCTTCCTTGGTTGCAAAATTAAGAACACAGGATATCTATGCAGGAGTTATGCCTAAATGAGAAAGTTGAGCTATCTCAAGAAGTTAGCGATAATTGAATTTATCATGAGAGAGGAATATGAACTTAATTTGTAAAATTTCTCAACACAGAGCAACTTGCCAGCACCTTCATAATGCGCTAGCGTTGAAGTTTGATGTTGGCAGTAATATGAGGAACAAATGACCAGAGCAGAACTCATTAACTACTTAGCAAACAAACATCCTAATATGCAGATAGGAGTGCTCGAAGATTGTGTTAAATATATATTTAACATGATGGCTGATGCCCTAGAGAAAGGTCAGCGAATCGAAATTAGAGGATTTGGCAGTTTCTCACTTCGTTATCGACAACCTAGGCTTGCACGTAATCCACGAACAGGAGAGATGGTTCATACTGAAGGTAAGTATGCGCCACATTTCAAGCCAGGAAAGGAGCTAAGAGAGCGTGTCAATGAATGTAAAACAAGCATGGAAGATAGTTAAGATGATAACCAAAATACCGGCAATAGCGTTGCTTTTTTTCTCTTCTGTTTCTGTGAGTTATGCCGGGGTAGAAATAATCGATCAATCTGATTCTGACTTGATGTACGGTAATGGGCAAAATGCCAATTTTAGACGTGCTATGCAAGGCGAAGCGCCTATTGAAGAAGAAGATCAGGTATTTTTGGATAGCATTAGCATTAAACGTCCGGATAACCGGTCGTATTTAAGAGCCAGATTGGGTAGGCCAAAATTTGAGTTGAAAAAAATCACCAATGTATCTGGTGGCTCAAGCGCAGCACCTACTGTGCCTGAAACCGATGAAAAACTCTGGCAATGGAGTGTAGCCTACGGTTACAAATGGCAAAACTGGATAATTGAAGCAGAATTGTTTATGTCAGAAGGCGCGCATTACGATGCGAGCCCAATGTTGCAAGGTACACCACCTCAGTTAGGGACAAATTTTGCGCTGCGTTCCCGAATCAAAAATTATACCCCTATGATAAATGCAGAGTATGAATTTGGTAATGAACTAACATTTTTACCAAAACGTCTGCATTTTTATTTAAATGCTGGTGTTGGTGCAGCCTTACTCAAGGCTGAAGCAAATACCTACGATCTCACGACAGGTGCCCCAATGGGAGCCCATTCTGAGCGAAAAGGGAGTTTTACTTGGACTTTAGGTGCAGGCCTTAGATACGATATTATTGGCAATTTATTATTTGATTTATCCTATCGATTTATCGATTTTGGTAAAACGCAAATTGGCCCTGTATCTGGCGCAACGCTAAAAATCGACGATATTTTATCATCAGGTTTATATGCTGGCATAGTTTACCGTATTTAATCATAGGATCCCCATGAAAAAGCTTTGTTCTTTTTTGATAATGACAACTTTAATCGCGGGTTGTGGATTGCAGCCACCTAATCGTATTTCTTATGTTGATGAAGAAGAAGATAATATTGATGCAAGATTGACGCATAAAATTATCGATGCAAAAAGATTAGATGAAGCCACAAATAAACTTCAAATTGCTGAAGCTTATTTAAGTAACGGCATGCCAGATGATATTCCGATGGGAATTAGACTACTCATTGAGGCTGCAGATCTAGGTGAAAAAACAGCACAACTCCGCTTAGCAGAAGTGTATCGTGAAGGTAAATGGACTGAACGTGACTTAAAAAAGGCATCCGAATATTATCGCATGAGTGCTGCTCAAGGCATGGTAAGTGCTCAGTTAGCGCTAGGTGATATGTATGTAGATGGCAATGGTATTGAGCAAAGCTATATCAAGGCAGCTAGATGGTATCAAAAAGCGGCGGATGAACAAAATGTAGATGCTATGCTAAGGCTGGGTCGTTTATACGAAAATTGGCACCGTTCTGAGCAAGACAGAGATATCGCTTTAAATTGGTTTTTACAAGCAGGTAAGTTGGGTTCTGCTGAAGCAAAATACCGAGCAGGTTACTTGTATGCAACGGGCACCACCAGAGGCCGAAATCACGAGCGTGCACTAGAGCTTTATAAGCAAGCAGCCGAAGAAGGATATCTAGATGCTTATGCTTCTATGGGTGAATTATATGCCCAAGGCCTAGGTGTAGAAAAAGATCCTATTCGTGCTTTTGATATTTATAAACAAGCTGCTGATAAAGGATCGGGCAAAGCTGCGTTTAATTTGGGCATGCAATATGAGATGGGTGAAGCAGTACCTAAAGATCTAAAAGAAGCTGCCAGATGGTATGAACGTGCCGCGAATTTAGGAGATCCTTATGCTGCTTATCGTTTAGCAGAACTTTATTTAATCGGCAAAGGTACGAGCCAAAGTTATACTAAAGCTTATTATTGGTATGAAAAAGCCGCACAAGGCGGCGTGATTCCTGCTTATACTCGATTAGGAGATATGTCTTTATCGGGTAAAGGTGTGAAGCGTGTGCCCGAACAAGCGATTTTATATTACCGAACAGCTGCTAATCAAGATTCTCCCTATGCACAATATATGTTGAGTATTTTATACTTGCATGGCATTGGCGTGCAGCATAATTTAAAAGAATCTGTTTCTTGGTATCGTTTGGCGGAAAAGCACAGTGGTAATGCTTTGGCAAAATATCAAATTGGTAAAATATATTACTACGGTTTAGGGGTAAAAAAAGATCCCCATGAAGCGATTAAGTGGTTTCAGCGTGCAGCCGATCAAGGGTTGGCTGTGGCAGAAAATGAAATGGGCGAGCAGTATTACCGTGGTAAATGGGTTAAAGCAGATTATGCTCAAGCAGAGCAATATTTTAAATCGGCTGCAAACAAAGGTTCTGCTTATGCTCATTATAATATGGGTATGATGTATTTAGCGGGCAAAGGTGTAAAACAAAATAACACTGAAGCCCTAAAATGGTTTGAAAGTGCCGCATTCCAAGGAGCACCTCATGCTCAATATCAGTTGGCAGAAATGTATCATCAAGGTCGAGGTGCACCTAAAGATAACGCACTTGCCTTTAGTTGGTGGTCTATTGCAGCAGAAGATAGACATGAAGGCATGTTAGAACAATACCGTGAATTAATCGAAGAAATGACACCTGAAGAACGTGCTAAAGCGCTTGATTTTTCTGAAGCATTCAAAAAGCATTATCAGAAAGATTATGTTGCAGAATAATTAAAAAATATAATGAGAAGCAATCATTTCTTGAGTGAAGGTTTTGCGTAAATAAAACCCTTTGGGGGTAGTAGAACAATGCTCGCCTTCATGATTGATAATGGGTATTTGCACATTCGAATGGCTTGCTTTTGGGCGAATTTGTAAACATTCTCCAATGTGTGCACTTAATCCTTCAATCTTACCTAAATTGATAAGCTCTACTAGTTCTTCCCAGTCTTGCTGTAACTTGCGTGCTTGAGATGCATTAGGTGACCAGAGTAAAGGGGTTGCTAATAATTGATCTTCAAACGCACGTTTTTTATCGTAAAAATAAGGAAACCAAAGCACTTTTCGTAATTTGCTGAAAACGCGCGAATGTGCCCAAGATGCATCTTGAATGGGAACAGGCGCAGTGCAAATATAAGTTGATTCTTTAGGTGTACCATTTGGTAAAATAGGAATAGTTTTAAGTTCAATTCCTAATTCAATAAAATCGGGAAGAGGTTGAGAGCCTGCAGTTGCACCCAAATATAACTCTAAGGTTTGCCCTAACCAGCCTTTTTGATTAATTCTAGAGTGACGAGAAGGGATGGCAAGTTGACAAAGTTGTGCGACTTGTGAAAAAGATTTGCCAGAAAGGCTTTGAGCTTGTTTAAGTAGCGATTGAGTATCCACTTATGTTAGTTTAACGATTATCTCAGGGATTGGCAAAGATGACCGACACTTTAAGTAAAATGCAACTTTCTGCTAAGTTAATTCAACTAAATCACGAAGGGGAAGATTCTCTTAAAGAGCAAGAGCGGCAATTTAAGTATTTTATCGATAATTTGGGTGTTTCTACAGAAAAGACATCTACACCCAAACGAGTATTTTCGCCTGCTTATGGCCATTGTTGCTCAAATGCGACGTGTCAAAAAAATAACGCAGCTAACTTATCTAAAAAATCGGCTGTCAAACAAACAAAGGATAAAGCATTTGAAGGGGTAACGGAGCTTTATTTTAGTGGAGGTGGTGGAGCTGGGTGTGCTTTCCCCTCTGCTGTAAACTGTGCCACCCGCTTTGGTTTAGATTTATCTAAGGTAGAAGTGAGTTGTGGTGCTTCTGTGGGCTCGATTATTGCTTTAGGGGTGGCATTAGAGGTTAAAGCAGGAGATTTACAACCTTTATTAGCAGCTATGCCAACGGCGAACTTTCAAGACTGGAGCATTTGGAATATTATTACGAAGTTTCGCTCGACTTGGGGTTTATGTCGAGGTCAGTTTATGCCAAATTATTTTAAACAAATGATAAAAGAGCGCACTGGTTTAGATGATCCGACTTTTAAAGAATTATACGATGCAGGATTTAGAAAAGAATTGCGTATTATGACAACAAATGTTTCTAAAGGTGAAACAGAAGTGTGTTCGTATAAAACGACGCCAGATATTAAAGTGGCAAAAACCGTAGCGGATTCTTGTGCTATTCCTGTTTTTTTCCCTGTTAAAAGAATGATGAATGAAGATGGCGAATTTGATGTTCATACTGATGGTGCTGTGATTAATAATTATCCCTGGGGGATGGGGGCAAAAGGTGTGGTGCCAAACGAAAAGCGTTTAGGATTTGCTTTAGTCAACTCTTTTTCCAAAACACAATATACTCGAATCACCACTTTTTCTGGATATTTATATAATTTATTTATGCTAGTATTGTTTCAGCGACCTTTATCACTTACCGAAGAACAAAGACAACGCACTGTCCAGATTCATTTAGAACATAATCCAATAGATTTCACCCCTTCACCATCACAACAACAATATTTAGAAAAACAAAGCCGCATTGCGGTAAAAAAACTGGCAAAACAAATCTGTCAAGATGACATCACACCGCCCCTCAGTCCACATAAGAAGTTAAGACCTTTATGACAATAAAAGAAGCACATTGGCAAGCAGCGCTTGGCGAAGAATTAAAACAGCCTTATATGAAAAATTTAAGTGCATTTTTACAACGTGAAAAAAAATCGGGAAAAGTCATTTACCCCAAATTTAAAGAAATTTTCAATGCATTTGAACTAACGCCTTTAGATAAGGTTAAAGTGGTTATTATTGGACAAGACCCTTATCATGGTCCAAATCAAGCGCATGGTTTGTGTTTTTCTGTGCAGCCAGGTATCGCTATTCCACCATCATTAGTGAATATTTACAAAGAACTAGAAGATGATTTAAAAATTAAGCCTGTCAAACATGGTAATTTAACTGCTTGGGCCAATCAAGGAATATTATTATTAAACAGCGTACTGACAGTCGAGCAAGCAAAACCTGCCGCACATCAAAATAAGGGATGGGAGCAATTTACAGACAAAGTCATTACTTTGTTAAATGAGCAGAAAAAGCCCCTAGCCTTTATTTTATGGGGATCTTATGCTCAACAGAAGGGTAAAATGATAGACAGAAATAAGCATCTGGTTTTGCATTCAGTTCATCCTTCACCACTTTCTGCCTATAGAGGTTTTTTTGGTTCTAAACCTTTTTCTCAAATTAACCATTTTCTCATCAAACATCATCAATCACCTATAGATTGGCAGCTTCCTGAGCTAAGCTAATATATGTGGAATATATATATTAGCTCTGTTGATTAACACAGGTAGCAAATCTTAAAAATGACACCAGATAAAAAACAAGACTGGATATTTTCGCCTAAAAATATAGGCGAACGGTTACCGCGTATTGTCTTACAAGATGAACGTTTTAAACCTTTTGATTTGAATCATCTTATCGGTAAACCCGTGGTGGTATTTTATTTTTTAAGTATTCATCATCCTTTTTGTTTGGAATTACTGAAAATTATACAAAGTAAAATCAATCAATTTAGAGAAAAAGGCATGGCCGTTGTAGGCATTTCTCCTAATTCTTCGATTGATTTATATGACTGTAGTAAAAAATTAAATTTATTGTTTCCTCTTCTTTCTGACCCAGAATTCGAAGCGGCAAAGGCATTAGGGATTGTGTTAACCGCAAAAGCGGGTCCTAAAGAAGCGATTGAAGTGAGGCGCACGACCATGATTCTGGACAGTACGCTGAGAATAAGAAAACAATATTATCCTAAACAAACAAATGCACACGTCGTTCAAATTTTAGATGATCTCTCTGTTGTTTTACCTGAAAATATTTCATATTCTGTTAAAACACATGCACCTGTGTTATTTATTCCGAATGTCATTGAACCTGGCTTATGTCATGAGATAGTCGTTCGAAAAAATTTAGATCAGCCATTTCATAGCTATATCGATAAAAGATTATATGAACGAGTGGTGCCTGAAATGCTAAAAGCATTTTATTTTAAGCCTCAAAAAAGAAAAGAACCCATTCTGAGTGTTTATACACCTAGCAATCAAGGACCAACAAAATTGTTTCGCGTGCATGCAAAAGAACATCAGGCACCTTATCAATATGTGATTGTGATTGCATTAACTGCTCCAGATGAATATAGCGGGGGAGGAATTTGCTTTCCAGAATATAGTTTAGGTGTATACCGACCTAAATTAGGAGAAGCTATGGTATATTCCACTTTTTTATTACAAGAAATTTTGCCAGTGATATCAGGTCAAGCCGTGATGCTAACGAGTTATTTTTATGATGAACAAGGTAATGTATTTAATACAACAAAAGAACAAATTAATGTGGGTGTAGGGAACCAACCCATTTCTAAAGAACCGACTGATCCCATTTTTTAACCGAGATATTAATATGAATCGTGAAGAGTATTTAAACCGAATTCATCAGGTTTTGACCGAAGCAGTAGAACAAGCTAAAGAAGAATCCCATGGTCAAGTGGCAAGCTATATTCCAGAGTTAGCTTCGGTTGCCCCCGATCAATTGTCAGCCTCTATTTATTTATCTGATGGTAGCCAAATACATTCTGGTGATTTTCAGACACATCGCTTTACCCTGCAAAGTGTAGCCAAATTAGTTGTGCTGATAGGTTTGCTTGAAGAATATGGGGAAGAAAAAATATTTTCTTGGATTCATGCAGAACCATCAGGTCAACATTTTTCTTCTGTTTCTCAAGTGGATAGATATGGTCCCATTCCAGCTAACCCGATGGTAAATGCAGGGGCGATTGCTTTGTGTGGGCGTATACCAGGTGATGCACAGGCGAGACAGCTTTGGCTTGATAGATGGATGGAAAAGTTGTTTGGACTACCATTAACAGTTGATCAAAAAGTATTTCATTCAGAAAAATTAACTGGAGACAGAAACCGTTCAATCGCATATTTATTGCGCTCTAATAAAGTATTAGTCATTCCTGCTGAAGATGCCTTAGAAACCTATTTTAGGTTATGTTCATATGAGATTGATATTATTGCCTCAGCCAGACTGCCGATGATTTTGGCAAATGGAGGGCTAGATTCAGAAGGCAAAAGAGTGATTTCAGAACTCACCAGCAATGCAGTGGTTGCTTTAATGGCAACATGCGGCATGTATGACGAATCAGGTATGCATCTAGTTAGAACGGGTATGCCAGCAAAAAGTGGTGTTTCGGGTTTAATTGTGGCCGTTGCCACAGGTCGAGGAGGGTTTGCGGTTTCAAGCCCTAAACTGAACGAAAAAGGAGGTTCCGTACGAGGGCATCATGTTTTAAATAGTGTTTCCAAGGCACTGGATTGGCATTTTGCAGCACCTTGGGGGTATTTAAGATTAGATGACAATCCATTTTAGTTGGATAGCGCTTCTTTGCGTTCCCGAATGGATTGAGCTAATTCTTCTTGATAAAAGACAAACAAACCAGCACTAAATATGGTCATTGACGCAAAATAATGCCAGGTAATTTCTTCTCCCAGAAAATACCAACCAAAAAAGGTGGCGAATAGGGGAGTCACCAAGCCTGCCAAAGACATAAAAGTGGCAGAGAATTTTTTCAATAAATGGCCATACAAGTTATAGCAAATCACATTTGAAATTAATGTCATCCAAATGGTAATTTCAACGAAGGATAAATAATATCCTGAAGCAACAGGAATAGGAGTCCATGACTCATTGCTTAGATAGGAGTGTGCTAAAGCCAATATACCACCGATAAGCATACTGATGCCATTGGCCATAATGGGTGAAATATGATGATGTTTGACCACTTTTTTCAGTAAAATCCAGCCATAAACACTAGAAATGACGGCAACTAATAAAGCAATTTCTGGCCAAGATAAATACGTCATTTCATGTAACATGTCATATACGATTTCATTATTGGCATTGCCTACAAATAAAATCGGAATCAATCCCACAAAACCTAAAATGAGTCCTGCCCATTTTTTAAGCGTAAGGGTTTCTTTGAGTACTAAGTAGGCCACAAATGCCGCTAGAAAGGGAGACAAGCTATATATTAGACATGCTTTTGCTGAGCTCATATATTGCAAGCCCCAAATTTCAGCAGCATTCGTTAAATAAATATTTAACAATCCTAAAATCATCAAAGGCATAAAATGCTTTAATGCCAATAATATTTGTGCCCGGTTAAAGACAAGTTGATGTGCTAGTAAAATAATGCCAGCGAGCGCCATTCTAGAACCAATTAAAAAAAATGGCTCAGAAAAACCCAAAGCTGACTTACTTAAAGTGAATAAGCTTGCAAACAAGGCAAACAACAAAATAACCAATGGCATATTTTAAGATCCATAGTGAGTTCTGATTGGAGTAGGTATCCTATCATTTCCATATAAAATTCATAGTGCTAAATCATTGTTGTATATGCAATAGAAACAATAGCTTGCTGGCTTTACCCATTTTTATGAACAAAAGGTGAGCCAGCAAAGTATTTTTGTGTTACATCACCAGGCAATTTTCATTAGAGTTTTTAAGCTTATTTGCTGATTTAGGTTTTAGATCTTGATTAGCCGCTGTTGCCTGAATGTTCATGTTTCTAGCTTGTAGTGGCGCATCCGCTGAAAAAGTAACCGGGCTATAATAGTGGTGTTTAAAAGGAAAATTGTTTTTTTGATCTATCAAACGATTATTTTCTTTATCAACATCAGGATTTGCATTGATTAACATAGATGCTGTGTGACCAGTGTAATCTTCAATATTGGCATCAGCACCTGCTGTAATGAGTATAGAGACAATTTCAGAATGCTTGTTTTTAACAGCCCAAATAAGCGCTGTTCTGCCTATTAAGTCTTGAGAATCTACATCAATTTTACCAATTGCTATCAGTGCTTTAATCGTATCGATATCACCATAAACTGCAGCGTTTACGAATGCCTTGTTTTGTTCTTCAATAGTTAAATGCTTAAAATTTGCAAAATCCATAATGACAACCTTATTTAGTTAAATTGATATTAATTATTGATTTTGGATTCTAACATTGATAGTTAATCTGCTTAAAACAATAAGCAACAAGTGGTTGTGATTCTTGGTTAAAGCGTGAGAGTGAACAATGCATTGCAACCTAGCTAGCAAGTTGTTAGCATTCAGACTTTCTTCAATGCGCATTACATATTCGTGCATAAGCATGATGATGACGCTATTTTTTAAGGTAGTTTTTCATGTCTTTAGAGTTAGTGAAAGCAAAATTGCTTGCCAGGATTGAGTTATCCAAAAAATTAATTTTTTTTATTGAAAATGCGTTAGAGGCTAAAGTATCACAAGAAGAATTAGATACCTTTTGTATCGATATATTTAGCCAAAAAGCAGGTCGTCCTTTAGAGGTTTTGCCCAGTTTAAAAAACGCCATTAACACCTCTATTCGTACTTACGAAAAAATGATTGTGATATGTGATCAGGCTAATAAACCAGTATCTATTGGACAATTCGATTTATTATTAGAGTATGAAAGTTTAGCACATGAAAAACTGATTAAGAGCCTGTCAGCTCAAAATCCTGCTTTTGAAAAATGTGCGAAATATCTAAGAGAAGAAAAAACTTTTTTTGATGATTTGCGATGCTTTATTAAACCTGATTGGCCTGCATTTTTTCAATATTTTAGAGGGCATTTTTATTTTCGTTTAATGAATCAAAATT
>CAYSTH010000026.1:0-18704 GCA_964433995.1 uncultured Francisellaceae bacterium
GAGTATGCGATCATAAGTTGCGCACAAGCATGTGCGAAGCTCAGTATTAATTAGTTGTGTAAAAAGTGTATTTCAGCTTTTGCCGGACCATTTATTAGTTTGCTAACTCTTTGAGTGTAAATCCTAAAGATTACTTATCTTCTGGCGCTGGGAAGGTAATAATTGTGTTTCTAGTTAGAAAGTAATGGGCAATTCAAACATAAAGTAAATGGCGACAAGATTATTCTATATCTAATATCATATAATACATTCTGAGCTTCTATATTCAAATAATTCTCTGCAGCGGAAGCTGCAATATTTAATAGCCCCCTGTAGAGTTGCGTTAACAACGGAACGAGAGGTAAAGAATATTCCAAGATTAATTTGTCATAGAGAATTGATGAGGCAAGCGATATTTATATTCTCTTTTGAGTCTAGATAACACGATTCGAGCATGTGCATCCATATAATTAGATAAAATAAGCACCTTAGTCATTAAGAGGCTTCTATTTTATTCAATATGTCCGTTGCGATTAATCCCACATTAGGCAAAATACTCATTTCGCTTATATATTTTAAATTTTTCTGGCATTCAGGCTGAATAAACTGGCTTGCCTGGTTATTTTCTGTAAGTATTTGGTCAATAGAAATTAATGCTTTATTTCTATCACCATGTGAAGGAAAATTAATTTGTTCACAACAAGAATGAATAATTTTTTCTGCTAGACGGGGCTCAAAAGTATTTTTAAAATAAAATGATAAAGATCGAGTGAGATTATTTCTCACCGCTTCATCTGGATCGCTTAAAAGATTCCTATTTATAATTTCTTCTATCTGTGGGACAGAAAGTTTAGCCCAAGAAAGTAATGTACTTGCATCTCTTCTTTGTTCTACATCAGAAGAATGAGTGATAATGTTGATGATCAATGAATTATGTTTGGGAACATTTTTTGCTAATATATGTGTGAATTTTTGTAATTTAGGATCGCTGTAATTGATGTATCCTTTTTTAAAATTTTCACCAGAAGGCACACCCGAGATTAACGTTTTAAATTGTTTGGTATTTAGCTCTTTGAAAATGGAGTATATTTTCTTAGGAATAGTAAGGTTGTTTAATTTGTTTACTTCTATTTTTCTATAAGGATCTAAATCTGAGGGATTTATAACATCAACAATATAATAGTAATGCTTTTGTTCTGGATATCCAACAAAATTACATTTAGCTTTGAGAGGAACAATTTCATCATTTACTGTTTTGCACCATTCTTTAAGCGTTTCTTCGGTAAGATTAAGAGGGCTTCCTATTTTTAAAGGAATAATGGCCCTTATCTGTGTAGCCAAATTTTTATTACAGCCTATTACTTCAATACCTTGCCAGATCCCATGAAAATCTGAAATATCCACGGTATGTCCAAAAGAAAGTGGTGAGCTAAAGATTGAAAAAGTAATAAAAAATATTTTTAAAGATGAAGATTTTGAGATTGATATATAATTTTCCATTACAGTATGTATAGTTGGAGCTTGTTTTAGTCTCAGTGAAAGGATATTTGGTAATTTAGAATGACAACTACCAAAAATGTTCAATGTATTCAAACCAAGCCATTTTTTGCTTATTAGATCATAGATTATCTTTTTAATGCAATCCTATTACTTATTGTGATTATAAAGGTTAAGATTACAAAATATAATAATAATTGAGAGCTTATTGTCAAAATTAATTAATTTTCAACAATAAGGTTATTTTTTTATAATGCTATAAGGTCTGATGGATGAGTCTCGAATTTTCTCTTTCACAAATTTCACTCAACGAAGATAGTAAGCGTCAATTTAAATCAGACATCAAAAATGCCGAATCTTTAGCGTCTGAGATGGCTGCATTTTCAAACTCTGAGGGTGGAAAAATATTTATTGGTGTGGCAGATGATGGCAGCATACCAGGGCTTTCTACTGAAGATGTAAACAGAATAAATCAGCTTATTAGCAATAGTGCAAGTCATCTTGTCAGAAGCTCAATAGTCGTTCAGACAGAAAATATTCGTCTTAAGAATGGTAAAATTGTTATCGTTGTTACCGTGCCTAAAGGATTAGATAAGCCATATTTTGATAAAAATGGGGTAATTTGGTTAAAGTGTGGTGCAGATAAACGACGCGTTAACACAAAAGAAGAATTACGTCGTTTATTTCAAATTTCAGATCAATTTCATGCTGATGGATTACCTGTTAAAGCCGGAATTGAAGCAATTGATAAACTACGGTTTAGAGATTTTTTAAGGGATGTTTACAATCAAGAATTTCCGAACTCCCCAGAAGAAGAATTAACCTTACTTCAAAACATGAATTTGGCAACAGGCCAAGGAAAGTTAAATTTAGCTGGTTTATTAATTTTTGGTGAACAGCCCGAGCGTATAAAACCACAATTTACCATTAAAGCTGTCAGATACCCTGGTAATGACATTCATGTTAGTGATTATGTTGATACAGAAGATTTTTCGGGTCCATTATCCAAAATGTTTGATGACACGATGGCATTTGTACTTCGCAACCTACATAAAATTCAAGCAGGTCGTGGAGTGAATTCACCTGGTGTCTTAGAAATTCCAAAAGTAGTGTTTGAAGAGCTATTAGTGAATGCATTAATGCATCGAGATTATCTGGTAAGTGCCCCTATTAGAATTTTTATGTTTGATAATCGTATTGAAATTATTAGCCCAGGTCATTTACCCAATAATTTAACTGTTGAGAAAATACGAGCTGGTAATTCAAATATTCGCAATCCCATTTTAGTATCTTTTATTGCTAAAGGGCTATTGCCCTATAAAGGGTTAGGTTCTGGTATCAAACGTGCTGTTGAAGCATGGCCTAAGATAGATTTTGTAGATGATAGAGAAGGGTGCTTGTTTATAGTAACAGTACATAGAGTTGCAATTGAAGCTTTGTCCGTAGTATTGGCTGAAACTACGGGAAAAACTTCGGGAAAAACTTCGGGAAAAACTTCGGGAAAAACTTCGGGAAAAACTTCGGGAAAAACAGAAGAAGTGATATTACACTATTTTGAAGAAAACCCAAAAATGACGATACCTAAGCTAGGGGAGCTTCTTGGTCTTACTGAACGTGCAGTAGAAATGCAAATATCCAAGCTTAAAAAAGAAGGAAGGCTAAAGCGTATAGGAGCAAGAAAAGGTGGCCAGTGGAAGGTTCTAAAATAAGCTAGCTATAAATCAATAAACAAAAAATAGCATCTTATCTTTTCTTAGCATGAAATTAAAACAAATATACCTAAGATATTTGAAATAGATCTTTCTATTGATGATCCTAATTTCAAAAATTGGATTAAATTATTGGGTTAATATTTAAGGATGATGATTATTTAGTAAGTGCGCTATTATAATTTTTATTTTTTATAAACAAACCAAAAATAAAAAAAAGATTGCGTGATTTTAACAGAAAAGGTATTCTTTTGTTGCATACATAAATAAGCGTTCACACAAGGTGGCTAAACACCTTGCATGAACTAACCAAAAATCAATCTTTTCCTAGAAGGAGATTAACTTATGGCTACACGCATTCTAATCTATTTTTCCTCTTAATCAAAGTTGTTAGCAAACCAAATAATTTTATTATTATTGATTTTCTATTTGATTTTAAAGGATAAAAAAATATGAAAGCCCTTTTTTATTGGCATTAATCTGCCAAGTAAAACCTATTGCTTAATATTTTATGATCAAACTTATTCATAGGGCAGCATAGCTATGGCCTAAAGGAATAACTTTGCAATAAATATAAGTGGTTTAAAAAGTAGCCAAAACAATATTCGATGTGAGCATGGGTAGTGCAGTTTATACCCATGATCGAATAAGTGGCGCATTTTTTGTCATCGTGTAAATAAGGATTGGTATGACGTATAGCACACAGAGCTATAAGCAATGCATCACGAAAAAAAATAAGAGTAAAAGCGAGCTTTTTCAAATTGCAATAGCACTAAGCAGCAATATCAGCGCGGTATTTTGTTTTTGCTTTTTTAAAGAATTAACACCAGGTTTTCTGGTCGCCAATACTTTTAATATGTTGGTATTATTAACCAATGCATTTTTTAGAGAAATCTAAAATTTTAAGAGGAGAGTATTTGAAAAGTTATTATGCCGCGATCTGTCCTATTCGTAGGACAAATCGCAGATAGGATAATTAAAATTCTTACAACGCTTTTTGGTAAGAGTCTCGAGAAACAACTTGATTGAGGTATTGGCTCAGTTTGGGCCATAATTGTTTATCGATAGGATAACCTGCCAAATCCATACCACTGAATTGGCTCGCGATGGCAATATCGGCAACCGTAAACATATTGCCTGCTATCCATTTGTTTTCTCCCAAGGCCTTTTCGAGAAACTCGAGTAGGGGAGTTAATTCTTCACGAATCGCTTTTTTTACTTCTTCGTGATCACATTCAATTTTAAACAATAAGGGTTTAGCAACAACGGGTGCAAGCACTTTATCGTATGTGACTTTTGAAAGTATGTGATCGGCAAAATTTTCAAACCAAAGTGTTTTGGCATATTCTTCAGGATCTTGAGGGTATAAAGAAGTAGTTTCAGGGTATTTTCTTTCTAAATAAGCCCCAATAACAGCAGAATCTGCAATATTGGTTTCATTATCTTGTAATGCAGGGATCTTGCCAAGCGGACTAACCTTCATTAATTCAGAAGGAATAGGTTGGTTGGTCGCCTGTAAAAATAAAGCAGGCAGTGTTTCTTGCAAAGAGTAAGATAACCCTTTCTCTTCTAAAACCACAATAGCTTTACGAACATAAGGCGAGATTTTTACACCCCAAAGTTTAATTAACATAGTAAATGCCCCAGAATACCTATCAGTAGGTAAGTTAATAAGGTAAAAAAATTAATCTAAAAGTGCTAATACTTGCTTCTTGGCTGTTTTTAACCACTTATCATCTTGATACAGCCGCGCAAGTAGTAAAGATCCTTCAATGATGGTTAAAATTTGTTTGGCAAGATCTAAAGTGTCAGTCTTAAAATGAAATTCACCCTGTTTTTTTCCTTGCTTTAATAAAGTAGATAGCCATTCTTCATTTAAAAGAAAAAAAGCTTTCACTTCATTTTGAATATCGAGATCTAAAGTTAAAACATCGGCAGCAAACATACCACCTAAACACATTTTACGATCGGTTTCATATGTGCTCGCAAAGATGCTTTTAAGATATAGTACAAGTATGTCTTTATGTGTTTTATTTTCTTTTAATAAGCTCTCTAATAATACCCCCACATTTTCTCTGTGCCTTGCCATTAGGGCTTTGCCCAAATCAGTTTTGGCCGGAAAATGATAATGGATGCTCGCTTTTTTAATGCCTATTCTTTCAGCGATATCTGCATAGCTAAATGCATTAAAGCCAACTTTTTGAACAAGCTCTTCGGCGATATCTAAAATGTGATCGTAGGCGCTGATTTTTTTCATAAGTTAAATTGTACCTACCGATAGGTAGATTTACAACCCCTTTTTAATTAGTTTAGAATTTATTTTTTAATTCTCTCAAGAATAATAATGCGGCAATGGGATCATTATGTGTATATCCTCTTTCTTGTAATGCATTCAAAACATCAGTTTCTTCACAGCGTAAAAAAGGGTTAGTTTGTAGCTCGGTGCTAAGGGGCACAGGCAACGAAGGTAAATGACTTTTTCTTAGGTTTTCAACTTCTGATTTTCTGTTTTCTAAAGCTTTATTTTTAGGATCAATCATTTGAGCAAATTTAATGTTGGCAAGGGTATATTCGTGTGCAGAATAAATTAAAGTATCACTTGGAAGTTTTTTTAATTTTTCTAACGAATTATGCATTTGGGCTGCAGTGCCTTCAAAAATTTTCCCCATTCCTGCCGAAAATAAGGTGTCGCCGCAAAATAGCGCATTGTCATATATATAAGCAACATGTCCCAATGTATGCCCTGGAATGTCTAGAATTTGAATAGGCGAGTTTAAATTCTCAAAAACAATTTCATCACCTTCTTTTATAAATTTTGTTATGCCGTCTACTTTATCTGTTTCAGAGCCGTATACCGGAATATTGGGGAAATGTTTAACTAGGGTTTTTACTCCATTAGTATGATCCCAATGGTGATGGGTAAGTAGTATGCCATCTAAAGTTAAATTATTTTCTTTTAAATAACTTAAAACCGGGGTTGCTTCACCCGGATCGATAATAATAATACGAGAGGCATCAGTACCATGGATTACCCAAATGTAATTGTCTTCTAAGGCTTTAAGTGCAGTTATTTTGGTCATTTTATATACCATAAGTTAAAACAAGTTAAACGAAGAGGCCATTCTACCTTCCAGAAGGTAGGTTGTCAAGGGTGATAAACAGCGCTGCTTATGTAGATAGGAATACAAAAGATAAAAATGAGCTATCCTAGTACCACGAGCTTTTTAAATTATGTGTAACTACAATAGGATTAAATATTATGAAAATAACTACGCTTGCTTCTTTATTTTTGGGTGCTGCAGTTGTATTTGCTTCTCCTTTGGTTCTAGCCAATGCGATGAAAAGCGAACCAGGTCAAATGGTTAAAGTTTTAAATGATTTAAAATCTAAAGGTTATACCATTGTTAAAAAAATTGAATTTAATGAAGATAATGGTGATTATAAAGCGGATGTAGTGAATGCTGCGGGCAAAGATCTTGAAATCAGCGTTAACCCTAAAACAGGGAAAATGGTTAAACCTAAAGATGATGTTACAGGCTGGAATGCGCTTGAAATTGCACAAAAAGTTCAGCATGCTGGTTACAAAAATATATATGAAATCAATACCGAACTGATGGGCAATGAATATAAAGTAAAAGCGCTAGATGAAAAGGGCGAAAAAATCTCCATCAAAGTGGAGATTCAGTCAGGCAAAATCACTAAAGTATCAGATTAAAATTTAGATTTTCTATTCTTTTTCTTTGCAGCGGAAGCTGTAACCTTCGCCGCCCCGTCTGCAGTTGCTTTTAGCAACGGAAGGCGGGGAGTGGAAGACATAACAGGTTGATGTTTTTCTAAACTAAGAAAAAGCAGGTTTTTGAGAATAAATATAATTCATGCATGAAGCCGTCACATTATATGCCGTATTTGCTGTAGCTTTGGCATACAACGTAGGGTGATGTTGAAAATATAAATCAGCTCGTGCTTTGGCAACAAACTCAGGTTGTAAGGGGTTAATAACTGCATCGTTGATAAAGGTGAAGCCAGCTTTAATAGGGTGGTATAAAAGGGCTGCTTGAAAAGCGGTTTGGGTTGAAGTTGAATCGATAATGCTTTTGATATTTTCTTTGGTCATTAATGCATAAAATTTTTCTAATGTCTTTTTGCCTGTTTCATTATTGATATTACTAGGAATCGATGAATTAGACATCATTTTTGTTATCAAACTTGGTTTTCGCATCTCTAATTATCTCAATATTTTTTTTCGCTGCCTTAGCCATTGGGCGTGCAATACTTAAGCATAAAATAGTAATACCTGATAATACCGAGCAATACGAGTCACTAATTTTTTTTCTATCAGAAGCGTACCTTTCTCTTGAAAAAAGAAGAGCAATCACAATGCTCACAAAAATAACCATACCTACAATATCTTCCACAAAAAAACCCTACAATTATTGCTACTATTAAAAAACTTATTTATTTATCTCGTTTATTCTTCACGTAAATTATCTTGACTACCTCAGTCGATTCATTGAGAGCTCTTTCATGTACTTAACCACAAGCAACGTAAAGCTACCATCTGGCTTTTTTAATAACGCATGCTTATTTTCACATTCGGCAAGGCCGAAATGAGTAGGAGTGTATAAACCTGTGCTTTGAGAAACGTATTGAACACCCATAGAGTTAGTTTAATTCCTTATATGAACCTAAATAGTTAATCATCTTACCTTATGTTTTGTTTCTAATCAAATTACCCCCACCCTACCCCTACCCTCGCAGAGCGAGGGAGGGGACTAGAATTTAAGGTGAGCAAAAAATAGGTTGAAATGATTCAAAACTTTAACTTAACCCTGAACTATGATAGAAATTGTCGGGCGAAATTTTATCTCGCGTTTCTATTAATATATTGAGGATATTATGCCGATTATACGTTTACCAGATGGTTCTGAAAGAAAATACGATGCACCAGTCACTGTTCATCAAGTGGCGACATCGATAGCGACGAGCTTGGCGAAAGCCGCTTTAGCAGCTAAGGTAGACGGTAAGTTAGTTGATACCAGTTATTTAATTGAAACAGATGCTAAATTACAAATTATTACTGAAAAAGACAGCGATGGCCTAGAAGTGCTGCGCCATTCTTCTGCGCATTTATTAGCACATGCAGTTCAGTCTATTTATCCTACCGCACAAGTGACAATCGGCCCGGTTATTGCCGATGGATTTTATTATGATTTTGCTTTTGAGCGACCATTCACACCAGAAGATTTAGAAAAATTCGAAGCCAAAATGGCCGAATTGGCTAAGAAAGATTTTCCTGTTTCGCGTTCACTTATGTCTAGAACAGATGCCATCAAGCATTTTAAAAAATTAGGCGAACACTATAAAGTAGAAATCATTGAAAGCATTCCAGAAGGCGATGATTTATCCTTTTATCAACAAGATGATTTTATAGATTTATGCCGTGGGCCACATTTACCCAGCACAGGTAAAATCAAGGTGTTTAAGTTATTAAAGGTTGCTGGTGCCTACTGGCGAGGCGATGCTAAAAATGCCATGTTACAACGTATTTATGGTACAGCTTTTTTCAAAAAAGAAGATCTACAAGCTTATTTACATCGTATCGAAGAAGCCGAAAAACGCGATCATCGAAAACTAGGCAAAAAATTTGAATTGTTCCATATGCAAGAAGAAGCGCCAGGCATGATTTTTTGGCACCCTAAAGGCTGGACAGTTTATAATTTAGTCAAAGATTTTATTCGTAAAGCGATTTTAAATAAGGGCTATCAAGAAGTGCATACCCCTCAGGTGGTCGATAGAAGCCTATGGGAAAAATCAGGCCACTGGGAAATGTTTGGTAAAGAAATGTTTTCGGTTCAAACCGAAGACAGAACTTATGCCGTTAAACCCATGAATTGCCCTTGTCACGTACAAATATTTAATCAAGGGTTAAAAAGCTATAAAGATTTACCACTCAGATTAGCTGAGTTTGGTTCTTGTCATCGTAATGAGCCTTCTGGCGCCTTGCATGGTTTACTAAGACTCAGAAGTTTTGTACAAGATGACGCTCATATTTTTTGTACAGAAGATCAGATTCAATCAGAAGTGGCACACTTTATTGATTTATTGTTTAAAATTTATCAAGTGTTTGGATTTAGCCAAGTTAAAATCAAATTATCGACTCGCCCAGAAAATAGAGTAGGATCAGATGAGATTTGGGATAAAGCAGAACAAGCCTTGGCAGATGCCTTAAATCAGAAAAACCTTGAATACGAGCTAAATCCTGGAGAAGGCGCATTTTATGGTCCTAAAGTGGAGTTTTCTCTGCAAGATTGCTTAGGTCGAGTATGGCAGTGCGGTACAGTTCAAGTCGATTTTTCGATGCCTAACAGACTTGGAGCAGGCTATATAGATGAGCATAACCAAAAGAAAATACCTGTTATGGTGCATCGAGCTATTGTCGGTTCGCTTGAAAGGTTTATCGGTATACTAATAGAAGAATATGCAGGTTCATTCCCTTATTGGTTAGCGCCAGTACAAGTCGCAGTGATGAATATCACCACCGGGCAAGAGGATTATGTTAACTCACTAATGGAAAAACTTCAGTTTTCTGGTGTAAGAGCAATTGCTGACTTGAGAAATGAAAAGATAGGGTTTAAAATCCGTGAACACACTATTCAGCGAATTCCGTATTTGTTGGTAGTGGGTGACAAAGAAGTAGCCAATCAAACGGTTGCTGTTCGGACTCGAGAGGGTCAAGATTTGGGTACGCTGTCAATAAATGATTTAGTTAATAAACTAAAATATGAAAACAACGTAGCCATAAATTAATTTGATTTTTTTTATGTATATCCACTTAGGAGGAACGGCCAATTAGCTCGAATAAAAAGTCGCGGGTACGTGTTAACGGTTTAATTACTGCACCCATTGTTCGTTTAGTTGATCCAGAAAATCTTCTGTCGCCCAATGAAACGGGTGTCATGAAGCGCCACGAGGCGCTGATGAAAGCAGAAAAAGTTGGTTTGGATCTGGTCGAGGTTTCTCCTAACGCTGAGCCACCTGTGGTTCGTGTCATGGATTATGGCAAGTTTATTTTCGAAGAAAAGAAAACGAAGAAAAAACAACGAATCCAAAAGATAAAAGAAATCAAATTACGTCCGGTAACGGACGATGGCGACTATCAGGTAAAACTACGCAACCTGTTGTCGTTCTTAGAAGAGGGAGACAAGGTAAAAATTACCTTGCGCTTTAGAGGTCGTGAAATCACTCATCAAGATTTAGGAATGAAAGTGATGGATAGATTACGCGAAGATACTAAAGATGTAGCGGTTGTCGATCAAATGCCTCGCCTAGAAGGTAAGCAAATGGTCATGATGCTTTCTCCTAAAAAAGCCAAGGCGTAATAATAGCTTGATAATGTAGCTTTAAATAGCGGAGTAGAAATGAAAGTTAAATTAAAGACCAATAGAGGCGCGAAAAAACGCTTCAAACTCACCGGCACAGGAAAAGTACGTTTCAGACGTGCAAAGCGTGCTCACATTCGCGTTAAGCAAACGGCTAAACAAATCCGTAGTGCTCGTGCAAATGGCGTATTAAAAGATTGCGATACACCATCTGTTATTCAGATGTTGCCTTACGCATAGTTTTATTTTTATTAGGTGAGTTAAAATGGCAAGAGTTAAACGTGGTGTCGTTGCACACAGTCGTCACAAAAAAGTATTGAAAAAAGCAAAGGGTTACTACGGAGCCCGTTCTAAAACTTACAAGATTGCTAAGCAATCTGTCATGAAAGCAGAACAATATGCTTATGAAGGTCGTAAACAGCGTAAACGCCAGTTCAGAGCACTTTGGATTGTTCGTGTGAATGCTGCTGCTAGAATTTGTGGCATGTCTTACAGCACGTTAATTGCAGGCTTAAAGAAAGCAGCGATTGAAGTCGATAGAAAAATGTTAGCTGATTTAGCGATATTTGATATGGACGCCTTTAAAAATTTAGCAGATAAAGCGAAAGCAGCTCTAGCCTAAATTTTTGATGTTGTCTTAAAAAGGGGGATAGATGTTGCCATCTTCCCCCTTTTTTTTTGGATTGTTTTTTTATTCACAAGGGTGAAGCGAGAATAAAATGGCTTTAGATCAAGCACAATTAAATAAAATATTAGCTTCTGGCCAAAAAGCCATTCAAGAAGCCAGCAGTTTAGCCCTATTAAATGATTGTCGTGTGGCGTATTTTGGCAAAAAAGGCCATATAACAGATCTCATGAAGCAATTAGGCAGCCTAAGCCCTGATGAGAAAAAAATTGCCGGTAAACAAATTAATGATATTAAACAAGTGCTAGAACTTGCCTTGCAAGACAAAAAATTAATACTAGAACAGTCCGCTGGTGATGCTGCTTTAAAACAAAGCTATATAGACATTACTTTGCCAGGCAGACAATCGTCAGTAGGATCTTTGCACCCCATCACCCATACCAAAAATAAAATTTGTGATATTTTTAGTAAATTGGGTTTTGCGATATCTGAAGGCCCCGAAATCGAAAACGAATTTTATAATTTCGAAGCACTCAATATTGGCCCTAATCATCCTGCCAGAGCCATGCAGGATACTTTTTATTTTGCAAACCAGTTATTACTCAGAACACATACTTCGCCCGTACAAATAAGATATATGCAAGAACATGCAGCCCCAATCAAAATGCTTGCACCTGGCAGAGTATATCGTTGTGATTTTGATGTGACACATACCCCTATGTTTCATCAAGTAGAGGGTTTATTAGTAGATAAAACGTGTACCTTTGGGGATTTAAAATATATTTTAAATTTATTTTTAAGTCATTTTTTTGAAAAAGAAATTCCGACTCGATTCAGAGCCTCTTATTTCCCCTTCACAGAGCCCTCTGCCGAGGTAGATATTCAATGTGTGCAGTGTGAAGGAGCAGGTTGTCGAATTTGCAAACAAACTGGTTGGCTAGAAGTGATGGGGTGCGGAATGGTGCACCCTAAAGTATTAGAAAATGGCGGAATCAATCCTGATGAATTCACCGGTTACGCTTTTGGTATGGGAGTAGAACGATTTGCCATGCTCAGCTACAGCGTAGATGATATTCGAGTTTTTTATGAAAATGATGTTCGCTTATTAAAACAATTTTCAGGGGTGTAACATGCGCTTTAGTTTAGAATGGTTAAAAAATTGGGTTAAAGTTGAGTTAACATCCGAAGCATTAAGTTCTGCATTAACTTTATCAGGCTTGGAAGTCGATGCCTTATCATCAGATAAAAAAGATAATGATGTATTAATAGATATCGATTTTACGCCCAACAGGGGTGATTGCTTATCTATACAGGGTCTAGCTCGTGATATTGCTGCCAAAACTAATAGTATTTTTCAGCCTGTATATGATTTTAAAAAACTAACTCAAGAAAACGCAGCACATTTAAATGCAAGCTTAGCTTTTCCTGTTAAAATTCATGATTCAGCACAAATACACTGCCCGTTATATCTAGGTCGAGTGATACAAGGTATTCATACTCAAGCCCAGACACCCGATTGGCTAAAAAATAGGTTAGAAAAAGCAGAAATCAAAATCATTCACCCCGTTGTCGATATTTTAAATTATGTGATGATAGAGCTAGGTCAGCCTATGCATGCGTTTGATTTAACACAACTACAAGATGAAGTCCAAATTCGCTTGGCTAAAAATCAAGAAAAAATTAAATTACTCGATGGCAAAGAAATAGAATTAAAAAATAATACCCTGGTCATTGCAGATAAAAATCAGCCTCTTGCCATAGCAGGTATTATGGGTGGGCTAGATAGCAGTGTCACAGCCCAAACAACACAACTATTTTTAGAAAGCGCGTGGTTCACTCCTGATGCGATTGCAGGTAAAGCGAGACAATACGGTTTGCATACCGATTCTTCCTATCGGTTTGAGCGAGGGGTAGATTATCAATTGCCTGAGCAAGCAATGACTTTAGCAACGCATTTAATTTTGTCTATTTGTGGTGGTAAAGTAGGTGAAATCATCCGTCAAACCACACCTGCTTTGCCTAATCAGTTTATCAGCATTAATTTGAGAGCGAAACAAATCACTAAAGTATTGGGCATTGAATTAGCGCCTAATTTAGTAGAACAAATTTTAACTCGATTAGGTTGTGTCTGTATTCCCAATGCAGATAAGCAACAATGGCAAGTAACTGTGCCAAGCTACCGATATGATTTAAAAATAGAAGTTGATTTAATAGAAGAATTAGCCAGAATTTATGGTTATGAGAATATTCCTGCGGGAGCCAGTTTAACCTCTCAAATTATGGATAAAATCGATACTGGTTTAACTTTAAATAGAATCAAACAGCATCTGGCCGGTATCGGCTATCGTGAGGTCATCACCTATAGTTTTGTTTCACCTAAACTCGATAGTTTATTAAATCCTGATGCTAAAGGCATTAGTTTAGCAAATCCTCTTTCTCAAGAAATGTCGATGATGCGCACCAGCTTATTGCCGGGCTTAATACAAACTCTGCAATTCAATTTAGCAAGACAAGTGTCTAATTTAGCCATTTTTGAATCTGGGCAGTGTTTTTATTATCAAGCAGAAGAGTTGGTACAACAAGATAGAATCGCAGGTTTATTGTATGGTAAGAGATATGAAGAAAATTGGGCAGATGTTAAGCAACCTGTCGATTTTTTTGATATAAAAGCGCATGTTGAGAGCTTGATTAAGCTCAAAAAAGACGATTTCCAAAATCTTACCTGGAGCCGTTCTAAGCACCCCAGTTTTCATCCAGGACAAGCAGCTGAACTTCGTCATAATAATCAATTAATAGGCTGGGTGGGGGCAATCGCTCCTAGCATATTAGCTAAGCTCGATATTTCCGAACCGGTTTACTATTTCGAACTCAAATTAAATACTTTGTTAGAAACACCTCACATAAAATATGCGAGATTTTCAGCTTTTCCATCTACTCGTCGAGATTTGGCCTTTATTGTCCCTGAAGATATTTTGGCACAAACCTTGTTAGATGAAATTAAACTTGTTGATACTGGGTTATTAATTCAAGATAAGTTTATTTTTGATGTATACAAAGGCAAAAATATTGAATCAGGCAAAAAAAGCTTGGCTGTTGGGATGATTTTTCAGCATCCTACTCGTACACTAGTAGAAACCGAAGTAGAGGAAGTGGTGGCTACTATTATTCAAAATTTGAAAAATAAGTTTGGGATTGTACTAAGGGATTAAACTTTATGACGCTAACAAAGGCGGAGTTATCTGAAGCATTATCACAGCACGTCAGTATCCAAAAAGGTGAAGCCAAGGAATTGGTTGATTATGTCTTTGAAGAGATTCGACGTGCCCTAGAAAATGGAGAAGAAGTTAAAATATCGGGCTTTGGGAATTTTGAGCTAAAAGACAAGAACTCTCGTCCTGGTCGTAACCCTAAAACAGGAGAAGGTGTCGCCATTGAGGCCAGAAGGGTTGTTACCTTTAAGCCTGGTCAAAAGCTGAAAGACAGGGTAGAGCATCACAGTGCAGACAGTGTTGCCATAGAAGCTGAATAGCAATTAAATTCCTCCAGTCAATTAAAAATTTCCCAAGTTGTCATGCCAGCCTTCACATTGACTACTTACTGCATTTTAACTGGGCATTTGATGGGCTGTTGGCACGATCTTTTAAAGTCCCCTCTACCAAAGTGAGCATAGCGAGCGCATGGGAAAGGGTGGATTGGCCATCGCGGTAGCGGCCAAGCCGGGTGAGGGCTGAGGAAAAATGAAACCATGTTTTTTTTTGCCCTCATCCGGCCTTTCAGGCCACCTTCTCCCGCTACCACTCACTACGCTCGTTGCGGTAGAAGGGATAAAGTCACATCGTGCCAATATTTAATATTTCTATAACATATTGATTTTAAAGCTAATCAACTCTTAAAAATGCGGTGAGTAGTCGGAGCCTTCGCTGACACTTTTAGATGTTTACAAGTTTAGCGCTGTACTTTGCCACTGCTTGAAAAAGGGGGTCGACTGCGCAGCAGTCGGGGGGATTTATAAGCCAACAAGCTTAATCATTGCTTTTATTTTTAAATCCATTAGAATTCAATACCTGCATTTTTCGGGGCGTAGCGCAGCCTGGTAGCGTACATGCATGGGGTGCATGTGGTCGGAGGTTCAAATCCTCCCGTCCCGACCAATTTTTTCCTTAAAAATTAATCAGTTAGAAATTCTCTGGTTTTTATACTTTGATTTAACTCCATTCTAGGGACCAAATAGGGACCATTTAAGAAGTGCTTCATCTATTAGGACCAAGTCGAAATGCAATTTAAAATAGCTGACAATCCTGCAGAGCTGCTTTCACTCCTAAAGCAATACCAAAATGATGGCTACGTTTTTCGTGGCCAATCTAATGCTAAATATTTATTATTACCAAGTGCGTATAGGCCTGCCTCATTAGCTAAGCTTGCACAAAATTACCTGGACGAGTCTATAACTTCCCCCTGGTTTCGTTCTGAAGCTGTTACAAAAAGCATCAAAGGATTGACAAAGGGGCTGGTACCCTCAAAGAGATTATTTGAATATGCCTTGTATTTGTTGATGTACAACCATGCGATACAAAAAAGTTACCAATCAGGACAGATCCCTTATCTAGATGAGAATGATCAACGTTTGCTTGAAATCTTTCCTGATAATCATTGGTTACAACAAGAAACTTTCGAAGGGCTTTTTGACTACTTTTTGAGAAACACTGTTGCATGGATATCTGTAGATGGGCGAAATGTACTCAAAGAATCTTATTATCCTAACGAAACAACAGGATATGATCAAAGTGCGCCACAGCACTATAGTTTTCCAACCCCATTGCTTGATTGGACTAATGACTCACTTGTTGCGACTCATTTTGCGTTAGGAAGTGTTATCGTTGAAACTAGAAAATCAGAAGGTCTTATAACTGTAGCATCAAGCGTTCCAGCTGATTATCTGGCTATCTTTGCCTATAGACAACAAAACAAGCCTGACTCCTTTCCTATACAGATCCTGAATGATTCAAAAAAGGTTAACCCAAGGATTTTAGCTCAAAAAGGTATATTTTTATCCTTTACAAGAGCAATGGAGTATTACCTTCAGAATGGTACCTTTCCTTCGATGGAATCCTATAGAGCTGAGAATTTGGATTTAGTAAGCATATCCCTCAAACGGTCTCCTGAAAATTTAAGTTTTTTAAAAGACTATATCGAAGCTAGAGGTATATGTGAGGCTTCCTTATTTCCAGATAAGGAAATGGCATAAATGGTTGGGTAGGTGCCTTTTTCTGAGTATTAACTTAAGTAAATCAGTTATAGTAAAGCCATTGATTTGTAGTCGTAGGTCAAGCCGTGGCTGTTAATTTATACAAGTTCAAAGTTGTCTATATTTATACGTAGCCTATACATTTGTGAAACTTGATATGAGCACTAATCATCCCCCCAGTTTGTTCGAAGGACTAGTAAAGAACGCTATTGATTTTTTTAATCATGCTTTTGATGAACAGTTAATCGAAAACAGTCCAAAGTACTCCCTTCTCAGCTTCGTTAGTGGCGTTGAGTTAATACTAAAAGCAAGGCTAATACAGGAACATTGGTCTTTGATATTAATTGACCCCGCCAAAGCTGATTATGATAAATTCATTAAAGGCGATTTCAAATCTATAAGCATACCAGCTGCTATTGAAAGAATTAACAAAATTCTAAATGAACATATTAGAGATGATTATTTTGGGGAAATTAATTTTATTCAGAGCCACCGCAACAAGTTGGTTCATTTTTATGAGCCTGCATATTTAAATAAAGAGGATCCTAAACACAAGAAAAAAGTAGAAAAAGTAGTTTCCGAGCAATTTAGGACATGGTATAGATTGAGTCTCATATTAAATGATGAATGGAAAGATATATTTAAATCATTTAATGACAATTTCGATATGCTGAATAATAAATTAAAAAAGAATAGAAAATATTTAAAAGAAAAATTTAATGAACTATCATCGGAATTAGAAACCTTACAAGCTGATGGCAATATTATTGCCAAATGCCCAGTGCCCTTATGTGGATTTGATTCATTGGTGGTTAAAGATGTATTAAATGGTGAGGCATCTTTTACTAAAGGAGAATGTATAGTATGTGATTTTACAGGGTGGGTGGTTGTGCTCTTTTGTAAAGCTTGCCAAAGTTCAATTATCCATACTAATGATGAAGAGTTAATGAATTGTATGTGTGGAAGTGAAATTGATATAGATGATGAGATCAATATAGCTTTCGAATATGATTTTATTGATATTGGGGATGAGCATAGTTATGAAAGTGTACTTTGCAGTCACTGTGAGTCTAGGTTTATTGTTGAGATTGATGAAAAATATCTTTGCTTAAAATGTTTAGAAGAATTCTACTATTTAGAACATTGTGAGTATTGTAATCAATGTTATGCAATTGATAGCTATGATGCTTTAGAAGGCTCGTGGCTTAGTGGTTGTGAGAATTGCGATGGCAGGGGATTTGATGATTGATTAACTTGGCTTTTAGAGCAGTCAAAAACTGGATAAATAATACATCATTCAACATCTGTCAGCTGTAACTATAACCGTTCTTTTGGTATCATACGCCTTTCAATTAGACTTTACTTGTATGATATGACTAAAAAGTTGGTAAAATCAGTCCCTTGCACTATGGCGCAAGCAATATCTGAACTTGAGCCGAATCAATTCGATCATATTCAACTAAATTTTGGTTTTACAGGATCATTTAATTTTAGAGAGGCTTTATCCAAGCTACATAGAAATTATCAAAGCTTAGTGTACCTAGAGTCTAAGGAGATTAATAACGTAAGCATCAAGCATATCTTAACTAAGATTAAAAAGGCAGCTGAACGTTTTTTAAAACAGATCAAACCATTCCTAGTTGAGCCCGAATTGATAACCAAAAGGCCTTACTATCTAAAGAATGAACTCTCAAGGTTTCTGAATGCACTAGAACTAATTGAAATAAAGATAGCATATAAAATTGCAGGTTCGATTGAAGCCATGTATGTAGAGCCTGACATGGAGAAGTACTGGCCCGAAAGGCGGCATGTTTTAGCACGTAACATTCGTAATTTATTTCATTTAGCTGATTTTCATACTCTTCGAATACCTAAGCAACGATTAGAACCATTAACTGACAACATCCTAAAGCTTGAGGCCTGTATCCCAATTGTTGAGGAATTACTAAAGCGAACAGAAATCGCGATTACCAGCCTTCCTAAAGACAAGGCAGGGCGAAAACAAAATATACCCATAAATAACATGATTAATGAATTAATAAAGTTGTATGAAGCCGGTACTAATTCGAAAGCAACAATCAGTTGGAATGCTTATAAAACGCGATATCAAAGTAAGTTTTTAGATTTTGTACAGCATATTTCTGAACTGTTTGGTGCGAGTGATGAAATATCCATCAGTCGTCGAACCCAGCGTATTTTAGTTTCTAGCTCATGCAATAAACCCACCAAGTAAGCAACCCCAATAAATATAACCCATTTAAGTTTATATC
>CAYSTH010000027.1:0-18402 GCA_964433995.1 uncultured Francisellaceae bacterium
CATTTTAATTTTGCCAATGAACTTGGGTAGACACTCAAACTATCAAACTCTAAAGCCAATAAAATAATCAATGCGATGGGATCATTTGCCATTTCGCCACATAAACTCACTGGCTTACCTATTTTTTTTGCACAAAGCGCAATGTGCTCAAGTGCCCATAAAACAGAAGGGTGAAAACAATCATATAAATTGGCTATTTTTTGATTATTTCTGTCTGCCGCCAATATGTATTGCGTGAGATCATTCGCTCCAACAGACAAAAAATCTACTTTCTGTGCAATTTTTTCGGCACAAAACATCGCAGAAGGTGTTTCTATCATTGCGCCAATTTGAGGATAAATAATATCATAACCCTCTTCTTTTACTTCTTCATACGCTTGTTTAATAAAAAGAAGTGATTCATCAATTTCAGATACTTGTGTGATCATGGGCAATAATATACGCAAATTAGTGAATCCTGTGCTTGCTTTCAACAAAGATCTTAACTGCTGCAAAAAAATATCGGGATGATCCAGCATCACTCGAATACCGCGCCATCCTAAAAAAGCATTTTTTTCATCCATTGGAAAATAAGGTAAAAATTTATCTCCGCCAATATCTAAAATACGAATAACGACAGGTTTTGTTGAAAAATTTTTGAGTAATTCAGCATAAATCAATGTTTGTTCTTCTTCACCCGGAAATCTATCTTTGACCATAAAAGGTAATTCAGTTCGATATAACCCGATACCATCGCTGTGACAGTTCAAAGCCACATGCATGTCTGAATTTAACTCAATGTTCATCATGAGATGCATTTTTCGATTATCTAATGTCACCGCAGGTAATAAATTAAGCTTATCAAGCTCTATTGAGTTTGCTTTTTCCTGAGATACTTGTCGATTAAAAGCCTGAATAAGATGATGACTTGGGTGCACATAAACTTCACCTTGAAAACCATCTATGGCCATTGTTTGCTCATTCAATTTGCATAAAGGTAACCCAGTGACACCAATCACCGCAGGAATACCCATTGCTTTTGCAAAAATACTTAAATGTGAATTAACACTACCTTTAATAGAGACGACTCCTTTCAATTTATGATGAGGCACATCGGTCAAACAGGTTGCACTGATTTGTTCTCCGACTAAAATAGTATCATTAGGATAGTGTTTAATGAGTCCTTCTTGGCGCTGTAAATGACCTAATATTCTGCGACCTAAATCCATAAAATCATATGCTCTTTCGCTTAAATAGTCATCTTCGATTGCCTGAAATTTCCGAGTTAATCTACCAATGGTTTTTTTCAATGCCCAAGGTGCCCAATGACGCTCTTCAATCAGATTTTTAACGGACAAAGAAATATGATCGCTATCTAAAATTTGTAAATACGCATCAAACAGTACCATTTCAGTATCTGGTAATTTAGCATGCCAGCGTTGTTTTACTTCTCGAAGATCTTGTTTGGTTTTATTGAGAGCTTCTTTAAATTTTAACCATTCATTTTCTTTATCTTTTTCTTCTATCAGAAAATAAGGCACCGATTCTAGATCATCAGGATTATACGAAATCACAACTGTACCAATACCCAAACCAGGTGCTGCTGCTTTACCTCGCCATTTTGTAGGCTGATTAGCTTCTTCATAAAAATAATCCCGTTTTAATATTCGTTGAGGCGCATAAGCAATGCTTGATCCTAATTGAGCCGCAATCGTTACCAAAAAGGCTACTTCTTGTTCTTCGAATTTTCTTTTTTCTCGCTGTTGAATAATAATGATGCCTACTAATTCTCTTTGATAAATAATAGGCACGCCTAAAAAAGATTGGTAAATTTCTTCGCCCATTTCAGGAAAAAAATGGTAATGAGGATGATGAGGGGCATCTTCGACATTAATAGGCTCTTCTCGCTCAGCAACAAGCCCTACTAAACCTTGGGAAAACTTAAGGCTAATTTTGCCTTCAATATTGGGTTTGAAACCGCGTGCAGCTGCTAAAACATATCTCTGATTTTGTTTGTCAACCAAATATACGCCAGATGCCTCAGTCTGAATACTCTCAGCAACTCGATTGACCATGATATGCAGCATTTCTTGCAAATCTCTTGCTTCGTTTACTTCCTGTACTATTTCACGAAGAAGATGCAGCATAAATCAGTGTCTCTTTAACCAGGAAAAGGATCGAGCTTGCCTCTAAAAATAGCGTTTGGCAATAAATATGGCCTAAATTCTTTAAGGGCTTTTCGATAAACTTCTTTTTTGAAAGCAATCACTTGATGCAATGGGTACCAATAATTCACCCAATCCCAACTATCAAATTCGGGTTTGGTGCTCGCATTCAGATTCACTTTCGTTTCGGGCGACACCAGCTTTAACAAAAACCATTTTTGTTTTTGACCAATGCAAACAGGTCTAGACTGATTTCGGACGAGTCTTCTGGGTAAACGATATCTTAACCAATAACGAGATTGGGCAATAATTTTTACATCAGCAGCAACAAGGCCTACTTCTTCGTAAAGCTCACGAAAAAGGGCATCTTCCACTTTTTCATTATCATTTATGCCGCCTTGAGGAAATTGCCATGCTTCTTGTCCAACACGCTTAGCCCAAAATACCTGACCTGCAGCATTAGTTAAGATGATTCCCACATTCGGACGGTAGCCTTTCGCATCTATCACATCACGTCCCTAAAATCGGTTTGGAATTCAATTGGTTACAGCATAACGGTTTTGAGTGTAGAAACAAAGAAACCTGAAGGATTTACTCATAAAAGAATAAAAGATCTTCAACTTTTGATAGTTAACTACTTTTTAAACTTGTCCCCATTGTACACCAACTGTGAGTACGTGTGCTTTTGGTTGATATTCTGCTTTGCCGCCAATATTGGCATTGCCAAAACCAAACTCAATCGTGCCACATAAATGGTAATTGTATTCAATTCTCAGATTGGTATTTTTATTATAAACCGGAATATCTATGCCAATGCCTAGTAAATAACCCGTTTTATGATGGGATAAAGAAGCATCTAATATGTTCACAGGTATCGCAGGATTATTCACATTGTCTGCTTTAAAATGCAGTCGGTTGGTGCTGCGTTCAATCCCTACGCGTACGAAAGGCGTAATCGACTCCCAAGCTCTATATCCAACCCTGCCAGATACAGCATAAAAAAAGTCTCGCTCATAACGTACTGTCGCTAAATAATTATCTCCACTGGAATCTAGAGCATGAAAATGATGGTCATCATCTATGCCATTCCAATCTAAATTTAAGTTTAACCCCAAGGTCACCAAATCTTCTTTCCAGTTATACCCCACAAATAAACCGCCTAGCCAACCACTATCGGCAATGTATCTTTCTCTGTTTAACGTATCCGCGCCTGCTGATGCCATTATTTTTAAAGTGCCATGTTGCGACATTAATCCTGTTCTGGCACCCAGTTCCCAGCCATCAACCCAAGTTGCTTTTGCAGTCGTCAAAGCTAATAGCATGCTCGAACTGAATAATAAAGCGGATAAAAAAGTATAACGACTTTTCATAATTAAAGCCTTTTGATGAGATTGCATAAGAAATATAATTATCTCTTATTCGTATAACTTTGAAACATAGGCTTGTCAAGAAAGACTGGATAAATAGAGGGTAAAAATCCGGGCAAAATCCTTCATGAATTTTGCCCAGATCTTGGGGTGTGTTAAGTCAAATTACACTTGACTCCACAACAACCCTACTGTTAAGAGATGCATTTTTGGTTTGATATCAGCTTTACCTGAAAGTGTTGCATTGCTGAAATCAAAATCGGCCCAATTTTGCCAGTGGTATTGATACTCAATGCGAACATTAGTGTGTTTGTTGAACACAGGAATATCCACACCCAATCCAGCTAAGTAGCCAGTTTTATGTTTTGAATCAGACAAACCAAGCACTCTTACGGGTGCAGCAGCAGTTGTGTCTATGTTTAAATCCAATTTATTATTCACTCTTTCAACACCAAGACGAAGGAAAGGTGTCATCATATCTGATGCTCTATAACCTAAACGAGCTGATATACCATACATAAAGTCTCTTTCGAAACGAGCTTCATTTAAATAATTGTTAGGTGTGTTGCTTGCTCTTAAAAACAAGTGGCTATCATCAGTATCTAACCAATCAGCAGACAAATCTACACCAAACAATAAGCTATTGCATACCCAGTTGTAACCAGCGAATACACCGCCCACCCAACCGTTGTCATGTAAGTCTTTGGTATAATATAAAGTTTGCGCGCCAGCACCGAAACCAGCAGCAACGTTTAAATCTTCATCATGTTGCCACGCATAACCACCACGAACACCTACTTCAAAACCGTGTTGTAAAGCAGCTTGTGCAGTACCCGCCGTTAAAGCAGACGCGGCAATCGCTAATGCTAATAATTTCTTCATAAAAACTCACCCCATACTTAGTTATCATATCTTCATTATAAAAATGTATTGGATAGTTAAGTACTTCCTGCTCTTAAAACCTATCCTAACGACATTCAGGGAAATTTATCTGCTCCTGATACTAAAACTTTAAAAAATTTTAGCCAAAAAGCAAACTTTTTTTTATCTGACAAAATATTGACGCAAAAATATTTCATTTACTTAAAATTTTTTATTTTTAAATCAAAATTTTGTCAAAATGTTGACAGGCTATTTTTCAAAAATAGGTTGACTTTCAGTGATTCTGCTAAACTAAAGCCAGCTGGTTTTTTTGAATGATTTTAATCGGAGCATAGATATGAAAAATAAATGTGGTTGTTGTAAATTAAGTTCAATTAGTCTTGGCATCGCGGCAGCGGCCATCTCTGCACTCAGCATGTTGGCGCTTGGTGTACTTAACATGCAATATGGTATAGGTGCCAAATGGATTGAAATGGCCGCTACCGTGTATAAAGGATATGCTGCAACTTGGCACGGCATAGGGTTAGGTGCAGGTTATGCTGCTGTTGAAGGCTTTGTGGGCGGTTTAGTCTTTGGCTGGATATATAACATCTGTGTGAGTTGTGTTGGTAAATGCTGCAAGTGCTGCAAAATGGACAAAGACAAAAAAGAAGAATTAACTTCGGTTTAATTTTATCTCTTAAAATTGCATGATACGGTTTTGTCCCTTCTCCCGCTCTTGTCCACCAAAGCTTTAGCGACGGCGGATGCGGGAAAGGGGATTTTAAGATCCCGCAGCGAGCTTATTTTTTAGCAAAACTCATGGCTGTCGCCTGCTGCATCTCCAAGACTATTTCTTCGCTTATATCCGAGCACTCTAATATATTTAATGCTTCTTCTTTAGCAAGTTGTTTTGCCATATTAAAATCAAAGGCAACTTGTTCTTCAATGCTGTTAAAATGAAGATCTGCTAGTGGTATGTAATTTTTTTTGAGTGGATCGATAAGATGATTGACAAACAAATCACCTTCGCGTTTCCAAATTTGACTACCATTCATTGCCCTGCTAAAAGAAAGTATGTGTGCATCCTTTGAGTCTACATACATCATGCTGTCATCTTTACCTTCGTATTCTACTGGTATTAGATTAAAAGACAAAGCATCCAACTCATTGTAAACAAAAACAGAATCAAAGTGATTTTTCCCATTGTGTAACACCTGCACATTAAAAACATTATCCATGTTGATTGGGCTGTCTGACAATTCAGCAAAATTTTCGGCTGTCTTCAAATTAATTTCTTTGTTTTTGAAGTTAATTAAATTTAACCCTAATAATTTGCATACACTATTTAATTCAAAAGCTTCTACGTGTTCATCTTTTAAACGATGTAAATTATTAATGGCAGTTTCTTCATCAAGGCCTTTCACTTTTGTTTCAAAAAGTAATCGCATGGCAGGGCCTACGAATAATTCTAAATCTCTTAAGGTATGAATATTTTTTTGAATAAATGCACCAAAATTACCTGGATGTAACTGGTGAGACAAAGGGATACGATGAAACCTATTCAGACAATGAAAAAAATCTTTAAACCCTTCAAGATTTTCCAAAAAAACAAAATCTAACTTTTCTTTTATTGTAGGATTTATTTCTGCTTGTACAAAAATCGATGCGAATTGACAGGCAATGCCATATACACCACAAGTGCCGTCCCCTGTTTGCTGTACTTTAACAAAATCTGTCATGATTTTACCCCATTTGCCGATTTCACCCTTCAGCATATAAGATAAATATTTATTTTGCAGTATTGTTCTGACGAATGTTGGATAAATTAGGATGAACGGTACTTCACTAAATACAGGGGGCACGCCTGCCTACGCTATTTCGACAAGGCAAGCAAGTTATGAATATGATGTGAAACTTAAATTGATAAAATGCCTCCAAACTGTCATGCCAGCGAAGGCTGGCATCCAGGAAAAAATAATATCTTCAAGTTTTCTATACTGGATGCCAGCCTTCGCTGGCATGACACTTTTCGCTACCTTCTATACTGGAAAAAAAGCTTAATGCAGCCCCATCGCCTGTTTTGCAAACCAATTTTTCAACAGCGTAAAATGATTGGTTTTATTTAACCCCCAATTACGCAACAGTTTTATCATAGGGTGTTGATGAGAAAATAATTTATTTAACGCTGTCATGCTCAGGCGAATTGCTTCATTTTTAGCGATTCTTTCACGATAATAACGTTGAATCAAATGATCGCTGCCCAAATCTTTTTTAGCTTTAAATTGTTTTTGTAATAATGCACTCAACGAGATCACATCTTGAAACCCTAAATTTGCCCCCAAGCCCGCCAAAGGATGAATCACATGTGCGCTGTCACCAATTAAAACGACTCTATCTGAGCCATATGATTTTGCTTGTAAACTTTTCAATACAAAACTTTTTCTCGTACCAATCAAAGATAATTCACCTAAAATATTTTCTGAAAACTGCGTGAGAGCTTGATTAAATTCAGCTTCTGGCAACGTTAATAAAGCTTCGCTAGTTTGAGTACTTTGCGTCCAAACAATAGATACTTTATTTGAATCTTGTAAGGGCAACAATGCCAATGGTCCCTCTTCGCTAAAACGCTGATAGGCTGTCTGTTGATGAGCCTGTTGACATTGAATGGTGGCAACAATGGCCGATTGATGATAATGCTGCGATGTCGCGGGCAATTTTGCTTGCGCTCTTAACCAAGAATCAGCTCCGTCTGCACCTATTAATAATGTTGAATAAATAATGCTGTCATCAGCTATTTTTAACCCTATTACTTCAGATGCATCTCGTATAATGGCGACGGGATGCTGTGTGACCCATTTTAATTGGCCAGTATGTATATAAGATTGTGCTTTATCAAGCAGTGCTTTTAAAATAACGGATTGCTCAACAATGTAACCGAGCGCATTCATCTGCAACGAATCTGCATCGAATGTGATACGACTTGTACCTTTTCCATCCCACACAGACATATGACGATAAGGAGAGATGCGTTTATCTTGAATATCATCCCACACATCTAATGCATCTAAAAAATCTTTAGTCTGAGGGGTTAAAGCAAATACTCTAGTATCATAAACAGACGCATCGAATTCGATCTTTGCATCTGAGTGCAGGAATTTATCTACCACCGTGACTTTAAAATCATTTTTTAATAAACACAATGCTTGTGCTAAACCAATAATCCCTGCGCCTAATATGGTAATTGAATTGCTGTCTGTCAATTTAGACGATTCCCATGCTCTTTTGTGTAAAATATTTTTTAAGCGGTAAATGATTTAAAGATAAAAGGCTTATGCCTTTTAACCAGGTAGGCAATCGATGGCTCGAATAGTAACGCGCGATATTATCGGTTGCGTTGATGATTTGTTTTTGTATTGCCTCTCTGGCTTGAGCATAATCGTGCAGCATTGCTCCTGAACCAATATATTGCTCATGTGCTACGTTTGCTTTAATTAAATCGATTAAACAACGTATATCTTGAATGCTTAAATTAAATCCCTGCGCCGCAATAGGGTGTAATAAATGCGCTGAATTTCCAACTACTATCGTTCTTCGAGCGACTTGTTGCTTGGCTATTCTCATCCCTAAAGGCACTTGGATTTTTTGACTGATAGCTTCGAAACACATTCGCTTGCCCATCATGATCGATAACTTGTCTAAAAAATCTTTTTCGGATAAATCTTGATACACTTTAGCCTGTTTACTGGGATGTGTTAATACCATGGTCATATCTGACTTTTGACCATAAGGTAATAACGCTAATGCTCCACCTTCTTGGGTAAATCGTTCATAAGCTGAAAACTGATGATGTTGTGTTAACCGCACATTCGCAATTGTCGCAATATGATCATAATCCATGATGATATCGGATACGCCCACGATTTTTTTGACAACAGAATGTGGCCCATCTGAGCCTATTAAACACCTGGTTTTGACTTGAATTTTCTTTTGTTTTGCCACATCAAAATAGCTTACCTGCCACCCAGAAGAGATGCTTTCTAATGCCACATCCGCACTGGGTTGCACCCATTGTAAATTTTGATGATAAGCTTGCCGTGCATGAGATAAGATATTTTCTAATGCTGCAATGGGAATAATAAACCCTAAAGCATCATAACCTTGCACAGGGGTAAATTGAAATTGACCCAATGCCTTTTGCATAGACACATGAACATGTTTGATAGGCGTTAACACGGAAGGAAAAATACCTAATGCCTCAAAAAATAGTTTAGTACCTTGATTCAGCGCAATGGTTTTTTGACTAAAATCATGTTCTAAAATGATTTCAGAATCTGCTAATACTGTTTTCTGCTCTAAGACTAATATTTTTAAATGAGGACAAGCTTGTGCTAATCCCACTGCGAGACTCGCACCTACCAATCCCCCACCAATCATCACAAAGTCAAAATCGAACTGCTGAAAATGCGGCATTATTGGTTCATCACCCGTTGAATATCTGAAATGGTTTTAGGTGCCGCTTCTGTTAAATTAGTATGCCCCTGTTCGGTCACTAAAATATCGTCTTCTATTCGTACCCCTATTCCTAACCATTTAGGATCAAGCGCGGTATTTTTGAGTAAAAGCGAAGAAAAATATAGACCTGGTTCAACAGTTAATACCATGCCGGGCTCTAATTTTCTAGATTGATTATCTACTTTATAGTCACCACAATCATGGACATCGATGCCCAGCCAATGGCCTGAATTGTGCATATAAAAAGGTTGGTATTGATTGTTTTGAATAATTTGCTGCTTTTCACCATGCAATATTTTTAAATCTAATAACCCTTGCACCATGATATCTAATACTTTTTCTTGTATGGCACTAAATGCCACACCAGGCTTAATGATATCAATAGCTGCTTGCTGTGCTGCTAATACCAATTCATAAATGGCTTGTTGTGGTGCACTGAATTTGCCATTCACTGGGAACGTGCGTGTGATATCAGCACAATAATATTGATATTCACATGCCGCATCGACAAGCACTAAATCATTTTCTTTCAAGACTTTATTGTTATTGACATAATGTAATATACAAGCATTTTCGCCCCCACCCACAATACTGGTGTAAGCAGGCGAACGCGCGCCGGCTGCAAAAAATTCATGTATATATTCAGCTTCTAAAGTATATTCCATCATACCAGGTTTAACTTTTCTCATGGCGCGAATATGTGCCTGAGCAGAAATATCTGCTGCTTTTTTTAATAATATAATTTCTTCTGGCTGTTTGAATAAACGCATCTCATGCAATAGTTTTCTACCGTCTCTAAGGGTATCTGGGGTCACTATGCCTTTGCGGTTTTTGGCTTTTAAAACATTTAACCACTCCATGATTTTTTGATGCCAACTGGGTGCTTCACCAAAATCAAAATAAATTTGCTGAGCATCTTGTAACAAGGCCAGCATTTTATTGGGTAGCAGATCTAAGGCATAAACCTCGTTAAATTGTTTGGTCTGTTTAATGCCTTCTACACCTAATCTGGGACCAACCCATTGAATTTCAGCGTGATCAGATTCTTTACAAAAAAGTATCGATTCTGCACGACCATCCGTTTTTTTGATGACAAGATACAAATCGGTTTCTTCTAAACCGGTTAAATAATAAAAATCGCTGTTTTGTCTGTAGGCGTATTCTGTGTCATGGCTTCGAATTTTAGCTTCCGCTGATTTTAAAATAAAAACAGAATGATTAGGCAATTGACTGCTGAGTTTTTGAAGCCTTGAAATAAAGTGCTTAGTGTAATCCATGGTTGCTTTGTCCTTGTAATATCAACGCTTCTGAACATTCTTCAAAAATAAGGATAGTCGCTATTTTTAAATATTCGACCAGTTCAATATAGTCTTTTTCATTGTCATGACTTTCTTCTGATTGAATTTCTATTTTTTGAATTTGAGCAATGTCTGCTAATGCTTCGCTCACATTTGGTTGATTCCAAACAGATGGCTCAGGACTGCCTAATCCCAACCCATAAATAAAGCCTTTGCACCAATCTGATACTGCTTTTAATCTAGTCTCTAGAGGAATTTCATCGTCTGGTAAAAGTAAATGAAGCTCTAACATAGGATGAGTCAAAGCTTGAAAACTTATTTTTAGTAACTTTTCTAAAAGTTGTTGGCACTCATGAGGTAATTGATTTAGTTCTTCGCCTAATATGGTTTTTTCTATTTGCATTTGCCAATAAGCCATATCTTTACCACGACCTGTGCAGATGATTCCTAAGCACATGCCTTGAATCTCTGAAAGCTCATAAGAGTACTCGAGAGTCGCCAAAAATTCGCTTAAGGTATTCAACTCTTCGAAAGCTAATTGGTTTGCGCTCATTTCTCTCTCTCTTGTCTTCAGGTTTACTAAGTGAATATGGTATATATTAATGAGAGATTTATAAACCCAGGAGCGTGTAAACTTATGACAACTCAGAATAATGGTCGTCCCCCTAAAAGCTTTTCGGTTAGAATTCTAGATAAAGAGTATCATATTGCTTGTCCCCCCGAAGCAGAAGGTGACTTACAACTCAGTGCACATTATTTAGATAAACAAATGAAATCGATAAGACGCACAGGTAAAGTGGTCGGTTTAGAGCGTATTGCTGTGATGGCCGGATTAAATACCTCCTATGAACTACTCAAAGCCACTCGTAATGCTGCTGCATCTACTGCACCAGCAGCAGCACCGACTGTCACAACTGATGCGCCTTCTACTACTTCACCCTTAGTAAATGAAAAATTAAATGAATTAAAAAATCGTATTGACGAAGCGTTATCAGCACAGCCTCATGTAATGCAACATGCACAAACAAACCGTGAAACTACGCCTAATGCAACATCACTTTTATGGCCTGAAGAAGAAAGTAGTTTGCAAGTGAGCGCACTCGAAGTAGAATATTAATTGTGTGTCCCCGAGAAGGCTCGATAGCATCCATATGATTTTTGAGCCGATACTTGTCAGATTAGGGGCCGGCGTTATATTGCTGTTGTGCACGACCACGGCCTTAGAGCCTAGTGGTAAGCCTGATGCAATTGCAAGGCCACCAACTTGAACCCTTGGGTTCAAATCTGCACGATGTGACGACCTTTTGGAGGGCACCGCTTGATCACTGAAAAATCGGCTATTCGCCAACAATTATTATCTAAACGATTAGGTTTATCTGATAACGACAGATCTCACTGGGATCAACACATTTTTGAACGGCTTATTTCGTGCGATTTTTTTCAACAAGCGAATCGATTCGCTTGTTACTTTTCTCATCTCAATGAACCTCAGCTGGTCACCTTCATTTTGGACTATCTCCAAACTACTGGCCTGGCTGGTCAAAAATCGCTTTATCTCCCCATTTTAAAAAAATCAGCGACAGGTTCTTATTTAGCTTTTGGTCCTTGTCATTTTCAAACTCAATACAAGCATAATTTATATAATATCCCCGAACCGGAAGTGCCTACTGAACTAGAATTAAATGCAAGTGAACTAGATTTAATTTTAATGCCGTTGGTAGGATTTAATTCGCTTAAAAAAAGAATAGGCATGGGAGGAGGGTTTTATGACCGAACACTGAGCTTTAAACTAGAAAACCCTAATACCAAGCCTTATCTAGTCGGCATTGCCTATGAATGCCAGAAATCGGAAAATATTCCTGTAGAAAACCATGATATTGGCTTAGACAATGTTATTACAGAAAGTCGGCTTTATTAGATTTTACCCTCATCCGGCCTTACAGGCCACCTTCTCCCGCAAGCGGTAGAAGGGACAAAGCCATATCACATTGTTTACTCGCTAATTTAGGCCGGTCATTACAATGCTGGTCACAATCATGCCAATAATCACCATTATGGCAAACACCCATAGCATGTCGGGTTTTTTAATTCTCATGATAAAGTAGACTCCAAACTGAATAGATTAAACAGTATAATTAACACATGAATTATTGGCTGCTCAAGTCTGAACCTACATCGTTCAGCATAAATAAATTAAGTTCGTTACCACGCCAAAAAGATATTTGGGATGGTGTCAGAAACTACCAAGCGAGAAATTTTCTAAAACAAATGGAAGTTGGCGATTTAGCTTTTTTCTATCATTCAAGTTGTGACATACCTGGTATTGCCGGCTTGGTTAAAATAACACGCGCCAATGTTGTGGATCCCACACAATTTGATCCTCAATCTGACTATTATGATCCCAAATCCACTCCAGATAATCCTAGATGGATAACCGTAGAAGTGCAATTTGTCAAAAAAATAAACCCTATTCTTTCTTTAACCGCACTAAAAAATATTAAAAAATTACATGATTGGGCTTTATTAAAACAAGGTAATCGCTTATCGGTATTACCTGTTACCCCCCTTCAATGGCAAATCATTATGGTAAAAATAGAGGCAGTATAAATATGAGCAAAAAAACCGCACAGGAATTAAAACAAATCGCCGCTCAAGGTGCCATTGATTATATCAAACAACATTATGAAGAGCCTTTTGTGTTAGGTGTTGGCACAGGCTCCACAACATTATGCTTTGTCGAATTACTCCCGACAATTAAACATTTGATTATTGGCGCAATACCTTCTTCTATTGGCACTGAAGAGGCTTTAAAAAAATTAGGCTTTCCTATCCTCGATCCTAATGGTCAAGATATGGTGCTATATGTCGATGGTGCAGATGAAGTGAATGCTTTATTTCAATGCATAAAAGGCGGTGGTGCTGCCTTAATGCGCGAGAAAATTTTAGCCACTCAAGCCAAAAAATTTATTTGTATTGCTGACGAATCTAAAAAAGTGCGTGCTTTAGGTAGTTTTCCTGTCCCCATCGAAGTACATCCTATGGCCAGAAGTTATGTTGCTAGAAAATTAGTATTATTAGGGACAAATCCCGTTTATCGTGAAAAAGTGATTACCGACAATGGGAATATTATTTTAGATGCTTATGATTTAAATTTGAATAAACCTATAGAAATGGAAAATAAAATTAAACAAATTACGGGTGTTGTCGAAACCGGTATTTTTGCTGAGCGCGCTGCAGATATATTAATTTTAGGTACCAGCAGCGGTGCTGAAACAACGACTCGAGGAAAAGTTTAAATCATGAAAGACACAGGAAGTGTTTAAACCATATGAAACAATTAACCGTGCATGAAGCATGCTTTGGTGAGCGGTGCATCTTGTGGCACAGTTTTATTTGCATTGTTCCCAATAGCTGGCATCACGATAAAAAAGGTATATTGTGAATTAGTCATTAAGGATGAGTTCTATGTATGCTCTGAATTAGAGAAAAAGCCTCCCCTACTCTCAACCATATGCTTAATCACACTATTTTCTGCGGTGGGCATGGCTGTTGGTTCCCAATATAATCATCCTGCTACTGGCATCGCAATAGGTAGCCTTATGGGGACGGTAACTGCAATGCATTTTAAAATCGAAACCATACTACCTTAACTTTCTTTAAGTAAAATCATAGGCGAAGTGTTGACTACTCTATAAGTAATCAACCATCCCATAATAATCGTAAATAAAGCCCCTAGACCCGCTCCATAAATAATATATTCCCAACTGGGCACATATGTAATATTTAAACGCTTACTTAATAATAACGCTAAAATAATTGCCCCCGTGACCCCAAAGCTGCCACTTAATGCCCCCATTAAACCAAATTCAGTTAGCATGAGTTTTTTCAAGCGCGTTTTACTCGCTCCAATGCTTCTCAATAAGGCACTTTCATATTGTCTTTCAAAAAAGGTAATAGAGATAAGCGCAAAATAAACCAAAGTCACTAACACAAAAATAATGGCAATAATATATTTTAAAGCAGTGACTACTTTATTTAGCACTGCGGTGACTTGTGACAACGTCAGATTAATATCAATTAATGTAATAGCCGGAAATTGTTTCAAAAAATCCGTTGTTTTGCTAAGTTGATTTTCAGGTAAATAAATGCTGGTTAAATAAGTTTTGGGAAAGTTATTTAACACTCCATCAGGAAAAATAACATAAAAATTAGGTCTAAAACTCTCCCATTTTAAACTACGAATATTCATAATTTTGCCTTTTATTTCTTGCCCACCTATATCAAAGGCCAAAACATCTCCTATTTTTGCTTGAATGTTTTTAGCAAAATTTTGCTCTATAGAAATAGCCTGCTCACCTGATAGGTGCTTATCCCAATTTTGTCCTGCCACAATTTCATTATCTGCTGGCAAGGTATTCATATAAGAAATATTTAATGCGCGATGAAAAGTACGAGTTTGATCATTTACCGATTTGAGTCTGGCTGTGAGCATAGGAGATAAATTTAAATGAATACCTTCCTTTTCCCAAAACTGAATAATACCCTGTTTATTATTATCGGTAATATTAATCATAAATTGATTAGGGGCATCTGTTGGAATACTCTTTAACCAACCTCCAAAGTAATCGTTAAAAATGGCCCATAACAGCCCTGATAATAAAAATAAAATACTCAATTGTGTGACCAATAAACTATTTTCAGACTTTCTTGAGTGAATTAAAGTGCTGTTTAAGGTTGTGGGAAAAAGTTTTATCGCCCCGAGTATTAAATAAAATAAAAAATATAACATCACGCTGGATAACAATAAGTAAGAAAACAACATCAATACATCTAAATAATTTTGGATGTACAAAAGTAATAACAATAAAATGGTTCCCATGGCACATAGGTAAACTGGCCAAGCTGCTTGATAGGCAACTTCTTTTCTAAATAAATAGAGCGGAGAAATTTTAAGGGTTTGTATAATCGGTATAAATGCAAAACCATATAATATCAATAAAGAAGTCGCCAGTTGCATCAAGACAATCTGAACAAAATCTTTGCTCATTATATAAGCAAAATCAAATGCCAAATATTCTGGATAAGCAGCCTGTAAAATAACCAAACCACCTACTGAAAGCCCTATTGCCATTATAATAGTGGTTAAGCCAAAAACTAAAAATCCATAAAAATAGGCTTTTCTGATATCAGTTAATGAACAACCAAAGGTTTTTAACAAAGCGATGGTCAAAATGTTTTCAGCTGCATAGGCTTTAGCCAAAATAATCATGCCTAAACCAGATAAAATAACCGTTAACACAATAAATATGCCAATATATCTTTCTGCTAAATTAAAAATGGAATTGGCAAATGGGCGCCCTTCTCGAGTAGAATAAACTTTTAATTGAGTAAATTGGTTTTTAACTTTCTGAGTAAATGCGTCAAAATCCGTATTTTGTGCACTGATAAATAATTGGTACAATACACGAGAATAAGGCTGAATTAATCCAGTTTTTGCTACTTCTTCTGTTCTCATGATCACTTTAGGTGCTAATACAAAACTCATACCGGCCCGAGCTGGCTCTGACAAAATAATACCGACAATCTGAAAATGATGACTGCCTAATTGAACTTTATCATTTATATTAATATTTAATCGAGTTTTTAGCGCCTCATCAATCCAAATTTCATCTATGCCAAGTTTAGCATTATTGATGATTTTATTTTGATTGTTTTTGATTTGCACTTTCCCCTTAAGAGGAAAGTTTTTTTCAACAGCTCTGATATGAGCTAAAACAGAATTATTTTGAGCAATCACCATACTGGTAAAATTAATTGTTTGGGATAGTTCAATAGGATAATTTTTGGCCAATGTATCAATTTCTTTGGGCAACGCTTGATTTGATTCTATGCTACCATCGGCTCCTAATACTTCACTCGCTGTAAAGTTAAAATTTCGTTTTAATGAATCGCTCATTAACCATAAAAAAGAACTTAAGGTAGCCAACATAAAAAAAATAAAAAACAAAACAACGATGTGTTTCGAACGCATCAACCTAGTGATAGTCATGCTAACTTTCCTGCTTTAAGCTGTATAACAGAATGTGTTTTGTTCGCAATTTCTTTGTCATGCGTGACTAAAACTAAAGTAGTATTAGCTTGAACATTTAAATCAAACAGCAAATCGACAATCAGTTTGCCTGTTGCATCGTCTAAATTGCCCGTTGGTTCATCAGCAAAAATAATTTTAGGTTGCATCACGTAAGCTCTAGCAATAGCAACTCGCTGTTGTTCTCCCCCCGATAACTGTTTAGGTAAATGATATAGGCGTTCGCCCAACCCTATTTTTTGTAATAATAATATTGCTTGTTCTTTAGCTGTTTTATTTGTAGAAAGCATCATAGGCAACATCACATTTTCTAATGCCGTTAATTGCGGTAAAAGGTGGAAAGCTTGAAAAATAAACCCAACTTGCCCTGCCCTAACTTTAGTGCGTTCTTCTTCATTTAAATTAGAAATTTCTAAGTTAAATAATTTAATTTTTCCTGAAGTAGGTGTATCAAGCCCTGCTAACAAACTCAGTAAAGTCGATTTACCCGAACCCGATGCACCTAATATGGCAACTGTTTCCCCTGCCTTTACGCTCATAGAAATATCGCTTAATATTTCTAAACGGGTCTGCCCGGTAAATACACTTTTACTTACCTGATCGGTGTGAATAATAGTCATGTTAATTTCCAAATTAAAATCTAATCATTGGGGCACTTTTTTTGCAGGACTGCTCATTTTATTATTGACCAGTATGGGAGCGCATGCGCAATCTAAACAAAAAATAATTGTACTGGGCGATAGCCTTTCTGCCGCCTATGGTATCCACCCCCAACAAGGTTGGGTGAACATACTTGCCGGTTATATAGCTGAAAAACAACTAGATTACGAAGTGATTAATGCCAGTATTAGTGGTGATACCACCGAATCGGGATTAAATCGTTTGCCTTCTATCATCAATAACAATCAACCAGATATTGATATCATGATAATCGCTTTAGGCGCGAATGACGGATTAAGAGGATTAGATCCTAGCATCATTAAATCTAATTTAGGCGGTATGATAGCGTTATGCCAGGAAAATAATATTCGAGTATTGCTAGTCGGGATGCAAATGCCGCCTAACTATGGCGAGAGTTACACCAAATCTATTCAAAAAATTTATCAAGAATTAAGTATTGAATATAAGGTACGTCAAATACCATTTATGCTTGCAAATGTCGCGACTAATCCTAAATTCATACAAGAAGATAATTTACATCCCACAGAAGAAGCGCAACCTTATATTTATCGCAATATTTTAATGGGGTTAAGACCTATGTTATTAAAAAAATAATGATGCATAATCTTCATATACAAAAATTAATTGGTTCTGAAATTCATCCATTTATTTCCGAATTAGCGGCTCTTCGTATTACTATATTCAAAGAATATCCGTATTTATATGATGGCCAATTAGATTATGAAAAAAAATACCTACAGACTTACCTTGATTCTCAACGTGCTACTTTAATTTTAGTTACCGATCCTAAAGAAAATAAAATTGTCGGCGTCTCTACCGCTATTCCATTAGTAGATGAAACGCTCGAAGTACAATTGCCTTTTTTAAATGCTGATATGGATATTTCGAACATATTTTATTTTGGTGAATCGGTATTACTCCCTGCCTATAGAGGCAAAAGTGTTTATCGTCATTTTTTTCTTGAACGCGAAAAAGCGGCTCGAGAATATGGCAGCAAATTAGCTGTTTTTTGTGGTGTAAACAGAGAAGACAACCACCCATTAAAACCAACCGACTACAAACCACTCGATAAAGTTTGGCAAAGCTTTGGTTTTAAAAAGCAAGGACATTTACACACTCAATATGAATGGAAAGATTTAACAGAAGCAACCCCTTCATTTAAACCAATGATTTTTTGGTTAAAAATTTTATGATTTCAATTGCGGCCACACAATACGCTATTCAATATACAGATTTACTTTAAAAACCTGAATCCAAAAAAATCTACGGATAATTATGAAACAAATCCTTCGCCCTAACCCATTACACACTATCAAAAAGTTAATACAAGAACGCTATCCTCATGCTAAGGCTGTTTTTTGGGCAGGCTCAGTTTCTAAAGGCAAGGGAACCAGTGCATCTGATCTTGATGTCATCATTGTTTTTGAAAGCATTCCTTTTGCTTATCG
>CAYSTH010000028.1:0-17553 GCA_964433995.1 uncultured Francisellaceae bacterium
ACAATCAGGCAACAAAAATGCACAATATAAATTAGGCATGTTTTATCTAATCGGTAAGGGTTTGCCTCAGAACTATGTTTACAGTTATAGTTGGCTTAACTTGTCTGCGGCACAGGGCGTGCCTGATGCAGCACAGGCAAAAATTTATTTAGAATCTAAAATGACGCCGCAACAATTAAAAGAAGCCCAAAGATTATCTGAAGAAGTCTATGCAGTAACAAAGGAAAATTTATAATAAAAATAAATGGAGGCTCATATTATGCCTTTTCATCATTTGGCCTTAAAAGGGGGTGGTGCGCGCGGGTATATATATATTGGGGTCTTTCAGGAACTATTTAAACTTGGATTATTAGAAGATATTACCGCTATTTCTGGCAGTTCAGTGGGTGCCATCAGTGCACTGTTCGCTTCTGCAGGTTTTTCAATAGAAAAATTAAAAGAAAAAATTCTAAATATCGATTTTGAAAAATTAATTTTTGATCAATACACTATTTCAGAACCTATTAATTGGATGGAATATTTTGGTTTGCACCAAGGCAAAGCATTATATGAATTATTTAAAAGTTTAGTCAAAACTGCTACCGGTGACGAAAATACCACCTTTAAACAATGGCATGAATATAGTCTCTTAAACCCCGATCACCATTTAAAAAATATTTATGTAGAAGCTTGCAATATCAGTCTCATGGGCGGATATAACCAAATTTTTTCATATGACAGTCCACTATGTGATACACCAGTTGCATTAGCTGTTTCCGCTTCAATGGCTTTTCCACAATTTTTTTCTCCAAAACTGATTAATGATTGTTATTATTCAGATGGCGGCATGCAAGCAAATTGTCCCGTTGGTGTTTTTGAAAAACCAAAAGGCACGCCTAACCCGCACACCTTAGGCATATGGTTGGATGATCATCACAATATAGAATTATTTAAAAAAGGCATTCTCCCTCCCAAACGGCCTATTAACCATTTTTATCAATGCATTTCTGCCCAAATTGACGCTCTGTTAAATGTACAAAATTTTGAACTACTTGAAAGTCAATATAAAAAACAAATGATTTATTGTGATACCATTGGTATAGGCACTTTAGACTTTAATTTAACCCTCGATCAAAAAGAAGCGCTTATTGCATCAGGTGAATATGGTGTCATCAGGTTTGTGACAGAACATTTTCCCGAACTAGCTAAACAACATTACCCTGCTCATTTACTTGAAACCATAGAAAAACTCGAACACCCAATCAGTTTGCAAGTTTTGCTCAAAAACTTGCATGATAATCCAGAATTAAGTCTAAACTCGTCTTTCGCCAGTTTTAATCTAGAAAACAGCGTTGATTATATAGAAAAATGGTCTAATTTAACTTTTATTAAACCACATTGGGATCCAAATCACAGTCAAAGCTTGGATCAAACAACCCTTTTACCCTCTCTTCCAAAAACTTATATGCCTATGTCCCAAAAGACTATTCCATCAAATACAAATCAAGCAGAAAAAAAAGCCCCGCAAGAAACAGAAAAAGCAGAATATAGAACTTGTGTTCTTTTCTAATCTAAAATTTAACAATTAAAACAGTAATCCCTATCGAAAAACAACTTCGTTTACAAGTAGACTTTTTCTCTATTATTATAAGTTTCTTAGGTTTTTTTAACACTCACAGAATAATTGCCTACATTGCCCTCTGTTTGAGTGTTTTTTGCATATACTCCCAATTTAGACTGGTGGTTTACACAGCGGACATTTCTAAATGGGGCAATTCGGGTGCTATAAGTGTGTTACAAATTTTGAACTCTATTTTAGTTTAGATGTCATTAATGCATGAACAATAATTCTAATTAAACTAATAAGGCATTATATGACAGAGAACAGTGGGAACAAAGTAGCTACACAATTGATACCCATGAATTTAGTTATTAATGGACACGGGGGAAAAACAGATAATTTTTTTGACGTGGGCAATAACGTTTTAATGACTCCAGGGGATTTAAATGAGCCATATATTACGTCTGTTGACTCTAATTACAATTTAGAGAAAGATTTTTTAAATGGACAAATAAAGCCCATTGAAGGTGGAGAATGGAATGTTTACGCCAAAAACAGCAATAAAGGAAATTTAGTTCCAGATGTTAAAATAAGCCCCTGGAATAGTAATGAGCTGACATTTTTTTCACAAAACCTGTTAACAAAACCAAACCTTTGGTCAGATGTAGACAATAAACAAGGACTTTATATTGATCGCGATCCTAATTGTATTTTAGTTATTCGCTCAAAAAGACTATTCCATCAAATACAAATCAAGCAGAAAAAAAAGCCCCGCAAGAAACAGAAAAAGCAGAATATAGAACTTGTGTTCTTTTCTAATCTAAAATTTAACAATTAAAACAGTAATCCCTATCGAAAAACAACTTCGTTTACAAGTAGACTTTTTCTCTATTATTATAAGTTTCTTAGGTTTTTTTAACACTCACAGAATAATTGCCTACATTGCCCTCTGTTTGAGTGTTTTTTGCATATACTCCCAATTTAGACTGGTGGTTTACACAGCGGACATTTCTAAATGGGGCAATTCGGGTGCTATAAGTGTGTTACAAATTTTGAACTCTATTTTAGTTTAGATGTCATTAATGCATGAACAATAATTCTAATTAAACTAATAAGGCATTATATGACAGAGAACAGTGGGAACAAAGTAGCTACACAATTGATACCCATGAATTTAGTTATTAATGGACACGGGGGAAAAACAGATAATTTTTTTGACGTGGGCAATAACGTTTTAATGACTCCAGGGGATTTAAATGAGCCATATATTACGTCTGTTGACTCTAATTACAATTTAGAGAAAGATTTTTTAAATGGACAAATAAAGCCCATTGAAGGTGGAGAATGGAATGTTTACGCCAAAAACAGCAATAAAGGAAATTTAGTTCCAGATGTTAAAATAAGCCCCTGGAATAGTAATGAGCTGACATTTTTTTCACAAAACCTGTTAACAAAACCAAACCTTTGGTCAGATGTAGACAATAAACAAGGACTTTATATTGATCGCGATCCTAATTGTATTTTAGTTATTCGCTCAAAAAACAATGAATATAAATACCTTAAAGGTCAGCAAATAAAAGATTATCTTCAAGCCAATCAGAAAGATGGTACAGCTGTTTTTTTTCTCGCACCACAAGTTGGAAAAATAAAAATTTTAAACAACACCTCACTGTCCGAAATTATTGGATGTCTAAAAGATCTGAATATTGAAAATAAGAACATCATTTGTGCCACATGTAATAACAAGTTATCAAATGATAAAAACATCAAAATTGATCACACAGGAAAAAATCTTTCCGTTTCTGAAATTATCGCTGGTGCAACAAAAAAAAACGAGGCGACATTAGAACAGCAAAAACCGCCTTCTATTCAAAATTCTCCCTTATTTATTGATGAAGATAACAACAGAATAATCGGTATCAGTATTGAACCAGATGGAAAGTACAAAATAAATGCTTTAAATGCTAGCAATCAGGAACGGTTTATTACCTACGATCCTAAAACTAAAAAAATTGAAGGGTATAATGGCACTCCGTCAAGTTATTTAGAAAGATATATGGCTAATAATATTCAGCCTATATTTAATCATTTTCAGGAAGCATTTCCACCAAGCCCGCAAGTTCAACAGCCCGTTCAACAGCCAGTTCAACAAAAATTTCCACCGCAAGTTAAACCACAAGTTCAACAGCCAGTTCAACAGCCAGTTCAAGCTCAGAAATTTTCAACAGTTACGCCTACTTCTAAACCCCCTTCCTTGTTCATTGGAGATAACCGCATAGTCGGTATCAGTATTGAACCAGATGGAAAGTACAAAATAAATGCTTTAAATGCTAGCAATCAGGAACGGTTTATTACCTACGATCCTAAAACTAAAAATTGAAGGGTATAATGGCACTCAGTTAGGTTATTTAGAAGGATTAATGGCTAGTAATATTCAGCCTATATTTAATCATTTTCAGGTGGCATTTCCACAAAGCCCGCAAGTTCAACAGCAAGTTCAACAGCAAGTTCAACAGCAAGTTCAACAGCCAGTTCAACAGCCAGTTCAACAGCCAGTTCAACAGCCAGTTAAACCACAAGCTAATTCTTCTTCACCAAGCTATTTCACAAATCAAAGCAACACAAAACAACAAGTAAATACTAAAATTGAATCAAACCCTAAATTGCATACCAAACAAACAAACAAAGGATCGCCCATTCTACAACAATTTAATCAATTTAAAAAAGAAGTTCGGAATACATTTAAAGAAATGCGTGATTCAGTTCAAGATGTGCACAATTCAATTAAATCACGTTTTAAAAATAAATAAATTTTAAGATTAATGATAGTTTAGATTTTTCTTATCGTGAATAAAGCCCAAACTAATGTTACAGATCACAGCTGGGTTTTGTATGCAAAAGAAATCTATAAGATGTATAACAACCTTTCTGCTGCTGCAGCCAAAACCGAACCTGCTCAGCCAATCATTCTAGCTGGTGTTGGTGCAGGTGTGGTGTTTAGCACATATAGTGATGAGGCAAAATTAATCCAGGGTATTTATACTGTAAAAGTTTAGATTAGATCTGACAACCTTTGTTTTGCTTTTTCTTTTAATGTAGGATGATTTTCATATGCCATACATAGACAAATATAAAGCAGTTTACCCGAAATTTTAACATCTAAACGCCCGCTATTGTTATGCCTTCAATAATCATCGACCCCGTATGCAGACCACTACGGTAATCAATATCATTTCCAATAGCTACAATATTTTTAAACATGTCTTTTAAATTACCCGCAATGGTAATTTCAGCAACAGGAAAAGCAATTTCACCATTTTCAACCCAAAAACCAGAAGCACCTCTTGAGTAATCTCCAGTAACAATATTCACGCCCTGTCCCATCAGTTCTGTTACTAATAAGCCTTTATCTAGCTTTTTCAGTAACTCTTCAAAAGATTCACCCGTTGAGCTCACCACAGCATTATGGATGCCACCAGCGTTTCCTGTCGATTTCATGCCCAATTTTCGAGCCGAATAACTACTTAAAATATAACTTTGTACCACTCCGGATTCTATAATATTTTTAGAATACGTTTTGACCCCTTCGCCATCAAATGGTGCACTCGCCAAACCGTGCAATATATGTGGGTTTTCTTGAATGGTTAAAAAATCGGGGAAAATTTTCTTGCCTAAGCTATCTAGCAAGAAGGATGTTTTTCTAAACAAGCTTCCCCCACTGATGGCTGAAAAACAATGTGAAAAAATACCTCTGGTTAAAGATGGCATAAACATCACATTGGCTTTTTGCGATGACAACTTTTGTGGAGACAGCCGTGCAACAGTTTTTTGAGCTGCCATTTGGCCTATTAATGTAGGTGAGGCTAATTGTTGAATATCTCGATGGCAAGTATAATCATAATCTCTTTCCATCCCTGTTTTATCTTCTGCAATCATGACACAAGATAAAGAAAAATAAGAACTAGGGAAATAGCCTATAAAATCATTTGAATTAGCCAGTATATTCATTGTCTGGCTGGTAGAGAAAGTTGCACCATCACATTGTTTTATTTTCTTATCAAAATTTAAACCAGCTAATTCTGCACGTTTTGCTTGTTCAATACAAAATTCGCTATTTACTTCCCAAGGATAGCTTAATTTTAAATCGGGGTATTCATATGCCAGCATGTCTTTATCGGGTAAACCTGAAAAACTATCTTCTTCAGCATATTTAGCAAGTGATAATGCTGAGTCAATTGCTTGCTTAAGGCTAGCATATCGTAAATCATTTGTACTGGCGGTACCCTTTTTTTTGCCAATATAAACAGTCACACCAACATTTTTATCATGGTTATATTCTAATGTTTCTGGTGCTTGATTGCGTACAGTGACAGACAACCCCGTATTATGCCCTGAACCAATTTCTATTTCAGAAGCGCCTTGCTTTTTGCCATATGCAATTAAATCTTTAAATAAATCTATTTCGGCATTAAACATTTGTGCCTCCAACTGTCATTTCTTCTACTAAAACGGTTGGCATACCCACGCCAACAGGTACCGTTTGGCCTTCTTTGCCACAGTTTCCTATACCACTATCTAAAGCAAGGTTATTGCCTACCATTTTTATTTTTTTCATGATTTCAGGCCCCTGACCAATTAAAGTTGCACCTTTTATAGGTGTTGTAATTTGTCCATTTTCAATGAGATAAGCAGATGAAGCGCTAAAAACAAATTTTCCAGAGGTAATGTCTACACTACCCCCTCCAAAATGTTCCGCATATATACCATATTTAACTGAAGCAATAATCTCCTCATGTGTATGCTTACCTGGCAACATAAACGTGTTGGTCATACGTGGCATTGGAATGTGCGCATAAGATTGTCTACGACCATTACCAGTAGATTGTGTCTTCATTAATCTTGCATTCAGCCTATCTTGCAAATAATTTTTCAACACGCCATTTTCAATCAATACATTACGCTGTGAAGGTGTGCCTTCATCATCTACATTTAATGAGCCTCGTCTATCTTGTAAAGTGCCATCATCTATTACAGTGACCAAATCTGAAGCTACTTTTTCACCCATTAATTTAGAAAAATTAGAGGTTCCTTTTCGGTTAAAATCTCCTTCTAATCCATGTCCTACGGCTTCGTGCAATAAAACACCGGGCCAACCTGAACCTAATACGACCGGCATAGGCCCGGCTGGTGCTGGTTTGGCATCTAGATTTTGTATGGCTTGTCTTACCGCTTCTTTGGTATAAAATTCACTTAAATTATTATGAGTAAAGGCTGCGTAGTCAATTCGACCTCCACCACCAAAAGAACCTGTTTCTCTCAAGCCATTTTGCTCAGCAATCACAGTGACATTTAGCCTGACTAATGGACGTATATCACTGACAAGCTTGCCATCTAAGTTCATGATTAAAATTGTTTCAAAAGTACCAATTAATTGGGTGATGACTTGTTTAACTCGAGGGTCTAACTGTCTTGCAAGTTTGTCTATAGATTTGAGTAAATTAATTTTTTGATCGGCCGTCATCGATTCTAAAGGATTAAGCGAGGTATATCGGTTGGGTACAATAATATTACCAGCTTTTGCTATGGCAATTGTGCCTTCTTGATTATTTAAAGCAATAGATTGTGCCGCTTTTGCAGCTTGTAGTAAGGCATTTTTTTCAATATCGGCAGAATAAGCAAACCCTGTTTTATCTTCAACACAAGCCCTAATACCTACCCCTTGTGCATATCGGCAGGCACTTTCTTTAATAATGCCCTCCTCTAAGGTCATACTTTCAGACTGAGATGATTGAAAATAAATATCACCATCATCTATTCTTTTTTGCGCCAGTGTTTTTAATAATTCTTCTAGATTATTTTGAGTGAGATTGTATTGCGCCAATAATTGGCTTGGGGTAATCATTTTATTCATTTTTTTACCTAAGTTAAATATAAAATCTTTTGTTAAATTTGGATAAAAATTGTTTCAGAATCGAAACGTGTCATGCCAGCGAAAGCTGGCATCCAGGAACATAATATCTTCATGTTTTATTCTCTAAACCCTAATCTATATACTGGATGCCAGCCTTCGCTGGCATGACAGTTTGTGAGTATTTTTTATTAAATAATTTTATTATCGTTTCTTATTTTTTAAAAGAATTTATTAATGCTAAATTAATGTCATATGCTTCAAAGCAGGAAAACGCTTACGTAAATCTTTTTGAGCCACTAAATCTAATTCTGTATAAATTAAACCTTCTTGCATACTATGTTGCATAATCTCTCCCCATGGAGAAATAATCATGGCATGACCAAATGTTTTTCGACCATCATATCTATTGCCCATTTGGGCAGGTGCTAAAACATAGCTTAAATTTTCGATGGCTCTTGCTCTAAGTAGAATTTCCCAGTGAGCTTTGCCTGTTTCTACTGTAAATGCACTAGGAATAGCAAGAATTTGAGCACCCAATTTAATTTGTTTTCTATATAATTCTGGAAAACGAAGATCATAACAAATCGACAAACCCAGGTTGCCTATTATTGTTTTAGCTACTACCGCTTCTGATCCCGCATAGGTTAATTTTGATTCTTGGTATTCTGATTGATTCGTATTATCAGTGACTTTTACATCAAATAAATGAATTTTATGATAAACAGCACGAACCTGGCCCTGTGAATTTAATAAAATGCTAGAATTAAAAAATTTATTATCATCAAGCATGTTATCTAATTTTGTCGGTAAACTACCCGCTAATACTTCTATTTTATATTTTTTAGATAAAATAGATAACATTTTAATTAGAGTGTGATTTTCAATGGGGGCAGCATAGCTTTTTTTTTCTTCAGGAGGCATATTAAAAGTTAAAAATTCTTCAGGGAATAATACCATGTTAGCTTTTTGTTGTTTTGCTTGTGCAAGCATGTCCTCAACTTTGTTGAGATTATTTTTTAAATTTGGCTCTGTTGAGAATTGAGCAACAGCAACTTTATTTTTTATCATTTTTAGAAACCAGTTTAGGTTTATCAAGGGTTCCCGATAATTGGTATTGATAATGTGTTATTTCTTGTATAGTTTTGCCTAATACTTTATCAGCCATCCAAACTACCGCTCCCACTGCGGGATTACCCGCTGCAATCGCTGCAGCAATAGGTAAAGAGCCGGTAATTTTTGGCATCACTTTTACAGTGCCTTCTACTTTTTTAGTATTTAATGCTGCCTCTCCAAGTAATTCCACTCGCGCCGCAGGGCTATCAAGCACTAAATCATCTGTTGTCATAAGGCCTTCACGAAAATGGAAACTAGCCGTTAATTTATCCATGGCTAAACCTTCTTTGGCTACATCGCTAAAATCCAATTGTAGACGTCTCAATAAATTATCGACGCTAAGCAAACTCAATATTCTACCAATACCTGGTTCTGCCCCTTTTATGTATCCATTTCTCAAAAATACGGTCACTTCGCCATTCACAGTAGATAAATCAATATCTGTTAAATCCTTTTGCCAATTCAAATCGAAACGAATTTGACCCGTTGCGGCATGAAGCGTAGATTCTATGCCACCCGTTTTTAATGTATCTTGTATATCTTTTGTTTGAATGACACCCTTTAGATCAATTTGACTCTTAGGTGTGAGTGTCCAAAAACCTGATGCTTGTAAACTTGTGTTTTTTGCTTTCGCACTCATATTTTTTAGCAAAAAACCATTTTCTTCTGGAACTAAATGTAAATAAACACTTTCTATTATTTTTTTATCCAAATCTAATTTTTTGACATTCACTTCAATTGGACAATTGCCTGCTTTAGTTTTAATAGCATCTAAAGTTGATTTGGGTTCTTTTTCAGCGGTTTTAGGAAAATGAAGATACTCAAAATCAGCTTTTATCGAAGTAGTACAACTGCCTATTGGTAAAATAACTTTTCCTTTTAGGCCATCACCTAATATGACAATTTCCCTAGCTGATAATCCACTTGGAGATACTTGTAAAGTCATGTTTTCAAAATCTTGCCCAAATGCTTTCAGTTTTTTGACCTTGAGTTTTACAACAAAATTTGAGGAAAAAGAGTTACTTTTATTTTCAGATAACACTTTTTGCCATTCAGATAGATCTAAAGAATCTAAATACCCCTCTACTGAAAAAGGATTTTCTGAGAAAAAATGAGATTTTTCTGACGTTTCTGGTAGCCCTGAGACTTCTTCTGGTTTTTTTCCTAACATTACCTGTGTCGTATGAGGTACCCAGCTTTTATTTATGCTTTTTAATTCATAATTAAGATCAATTTTATCACCATATTTCATCTTCATTTGAATTTTTGAGCTAGGTGCAAATTGCACATTTAAATCAAAATCTTCTTTTTCTGTAGATTTTTTTTGGAAAGGTTCTGGTAAATTAACAGTGATGCCTGCCAAATCTGATGTTATTTTAAGTTCTCCCTCTGTATCTGTAGAGGTATGTTTCAAAAACAAATTAGCAGTGTATTCTGTTTTCCCTTCTACTAACTCGCTAGTTGCTAAACTAAACCATTCGTTCAGTTTGGCCACTTCAATTTGTCCTTTGGCGGATACTTTTAATCGTGGATCCACCGCGAGCACATCGGAAGCAATAGTAAATGCCGTTGGCATCCCAAACAACGTTCCTGATAATTGATGTCCTGAAATACCTCTTGGACTAAAGAAAATCGAACCTTTTAAAGCAGAAATTTTAAGATCAAGCATTGGAATTTTGACTTTGGCTTTATTAAAATCAAGCAAACCACGATAATACGTTTGATCTGGACTATTCACATTAAGGGGTACTCTCAAATCTAGAGAAACATCGACAGGCCCCGTAATATTAATTGGATTGAGTTTCTCGCTCAGCACGTCTTTCAACGGTGAATGATCAATAAAATCTTTTGTTTTTGTAAAATTAGAACTGATTTTCGCATCTAATATCAATTTAGGGTTATCATCTTCAATATTAAGAATAGTTCCTTTAGCTGATTGTACAGCACTTTGTGCAATTTCCCCTTCAGTCGCATATAAGCTTAATTTTGGCCCATCTAAATCTACAGCACCATCTGCATTTTTTAGTTCAGGCCAATTTGGCTGATATTGAATCGTTGCATCATTCACGACCAGATCAGCTTCAACTAACCCTGTAGAAGGTTGAGCATAAGGAAAATCATTTAGTCGACCTCTGATAACACCTCTAGCATGCAATAAATCAGCTGAAATAATGGCTTTGTTTAACCAATCCGATAGCCCTGGATCTAATACATTTTTTGGCATGAGTCCTAAAAACTGCTTGATATTAAAATGTTCTTGAAAAAATTGTCCTTCTGTCTCCCAAGTATGAGTGGTTGTATCTTTCTTCCAAAATCCCTCATAGTTAAATTCTGCTTTACCGATCTTCCCCATTACATTATCAAAATAAAGTGTTTTATTCTCCGGTATCTGCCAATACCAGATGGCTCCTGAAATTTTGTCTAACTTTATGCTTTCTGGATAATACTGATTATCTTGAAATAATGTATTTTCGCCCTGTAACGCAAATTTGGCTGTGTCATTAAAATAAAATCCTGTCAATTTAGTAAGGTTATCAATACTAAAATGAAATGGGTTTTTATTTATATGTAAATCATTAACAATGATCTCTCCTGATAAACCACCAAGCAAATTTAATAAATCATGCCCGTTAATATCTGCGATATCTGGCACTATCGCGTTTAAATAATCTAATTTTCCTCTTGGCAAAGTCGTTTGCCACCATTCTGTCAAACCTGGTTTATCCGCTAAAAATACATCAAAAATCTTATCTAATCGCTCCAAAAGAAAATCTTTGGCTAACAATGTCATGACTGATGACTTGTGAGGTATATTGACATAAAACTGGCTTTCGCTTTCACTTGAATCATCCATCAAAGACAAATCTGCACCTAAATATTCATCTGAATCAGGGTGCCATTCAATACCAAATTGGCCAGATATATAAGGATAAAATAATTTTCGATTTTCATAAAAATAACCAAAATCTTCTATTTTGCCTTTTGCGACTAATCGCTGAAAATTACCCCACTCTCCTTCAAGCCATAAGTTAAATTTCTGTGCATTTCCAGAAATTAAAATATCTTTAAAGAAAAACTGCAAATCAGATAAATCTATCCCTTCTCCAGCTATATATAATCGAGTTTTCGCTTTTTTACCGACAGAATGTATTCCCAAACCAAATTCAAATGGCACCGATAGTTTCGCCAGCTGACCTTTTACATCTAAAATAAAATGATCAACCGTGTTACTGATATTAATATTGGTATGATTTGTTTCAAAAATTTGATTTAATTCATTGCGAAGCACTATATGACTATCAATGAGCACGAGCTCTTTTATGGGGAATCCACCAGATTCGCTTTCTTGATCAAACAAAACGGGATATTGCGCTAAATCGTCAAGATATATTTTATCTTCACGATATTGCCCAGTCAAAGTTGCCTTTTTAAAAAATATTTTTTTTATTTTTATTTTATCGGTTTTTAACCATTCTATCCAATCAAGTTCAATCGTGATTTTTTTAACTTTTTGTTGATACAAAGAAGCGTGACGTATCACAATGGTAGGAGAAAGACCCCATACGCCCCACTCTATTCGTTCAAATTGTACTGGAAGATGAATAGACTGCAAAACAGTCGATTTGACTTTATCAGTACTGACAAATACAGGTAATAGGTAATATAGCATGGACATGAATATGGCCAGAAATATAATAAAACTACCTAATAATCTATAGAGCCACATTCCATATTTGATGAAAATTTTTTTCATCTTAATACCACATCATAATTTTCTTGATGGTATAGCTGCTCTGCTTGAAATTTAATAGGTCGCCCAACTATATTTTCTAACGATTCTAATAAAATCGGTTCTTCTTCTAGCATTCGACTAACAATAGACTCATGACATAAAACAAGATAACCATTTGCAGAAAACGCAAGATGTGCTTTAATGACTTCCCTATAAATTTCTAAGCAAATCGTTTCGGTTGACTTTACCGATCCTTTTCCACCACATACATGACAATCTTCACAAAGTTGATGTTTTAAACTTTCTCGAATTCGTTTACGACTTAATTCGACCAAACCCAAAGGTGAAAATGTGCCAATTTTATATTTACTGCCTGTTACACTCATTGCTTTTTCAAGCTCATTCATCACTTGTACTTTATTCTCTTCCTTTTCCATATCGATAAAATCAATAATGATAATTCCACCGATATTTCTTAATCTGAGCTGTCTGGCAAGTTGTGTGGCAGCTTCTAAATTTGTTTTAAAAATAGTCTCTTCAAGATTTTTTGTACCAACAAAAGCGCCTGTATTAATATCAATCGTTGTTAATGCTTCTGTTTGATCTATTACTAAATAGCCACCTGATTTTAATAATACTTTTCTATCAAGTGCTTTTTGAATTTCTTCTTCAGTTTGATATAAATCGAATAAAGCTCGTTTGCCCATATATAATTCAATTTTAGGAAACAATGCAGGCACGAATTTTTGTGCAAAAGCCTGTGCCTTTTTAAAATCATCCAGTGAATCTATTTTGATTGATTTTGTATTCACATCACATAAATCTCGAATGCTCCTTAGTACTAAAGAACAATCTTCGTATATCAGTTCACCCACTTTGGCTTTTTTAATATCTAATGAGATCTCTTGCCATAACTTTTCAAGATAATTTTTTTCGTCTAATAACGTTTTCTCATCAACGCCTTCTGCTGCTGTGCGAACAATAAACCCTTTGGCTCCATGTGTATCTAAAATATTTTTCAATCTTTCTCTTTCTGCTTCTTCTTCGATTCTAAGTGAAATACCAATCTCCGAATCGTAGGGTAGATAGACCAAATATCTAGAGGGCAAGGAGAGCTGAGTGGTTACGCGTGCCCCTTTAGTACCAATTTCATCTTTAAAAACTTGAACACAAATAGTTTGATTATTCGTAATCAGTTTTTCTATTGATTTATTCTCTTTGAGTTCTTTTGTTTCAGCAGTTACATTCTCTTGAACAAGAGGATCGTGGATGCCTGAGGCGTGTAAAAAAACAGCCTTATTAAGTCCTATATCTACAAAAGCTGCTTGCATACCAGGCAAAACACGAATGACTTTTCCCTGATAAATATTACCTACTTTACCTTTTTTGCTCGAACGCTCTATATGACATTCTTGCAAGATACCGTGATCAATTACCGCCACTCTTGTTTCACGAGGCGTGACGTTAATTAAAATCTCTTCTGACGACACTTGAGTCTCCAACTACCTACTCATTGATAATATTTTTGAGATAGCAACTTTTTGTTGAACCCATCTTGAGAGAATTAACCAAACAAAAATAGTCGATAAACCACTTAACCAATAACTTAGCTTAACGGGAGGGTATCCAATCCAATATTGAGTCCAAAACAACACAAGTAAAATCATTTCTAGCATTAAAAAAACCATCAGTGCTTGCTGGAATAACGATAACATAGACAAACGTCTTTGAAATAAAATCGCCACATAACACACTAGAGCAAATGCCACGCCATGCGTACCTAAATATGTACCTAACAAAATATCTGTCCATAAACCCACTATCCAGGCGACACCCACACCAATTAAGCCTGGAAAATAGATAACCCATAAAAGCAGTATCATGGGCAACCACAATGGTTTTAATTCTTTTACATATATTGGAAATGGTAAGGTTGTTAAAATGCTGGCAACAATAAAACTCAATATCACATAAATATTTTCTTTGAATAAACTATTTTGGTGAAACCTCATTTTGATTGCTCCGAAGGCCATATTAACAATACTTGTCTCGAGGCATTCAACTCCGCATAAGGTCTGACAACAATATGTCCAAAAGGGTGACCTGGTTCAAATTTGATAGAAACAATATAGCCTACCGGATAACCCGATGGAAATTGTCCTCCTAGGCCAGAAGTAACCAGCTTATCTCCCACTTTGAAATCTTGAGTATTGGTGACATGTAAAAGCAACATTTTGGAGGGAGAACCTATTCCTTTCACAATACTTCTCAAACCATTTCTCAAATTTAAGACTGGAACCGCATGTTTGGCATCGGTGATTAATAACACTTGGCTTGAATCATCCAATGTTTCGATTACCATTCCCATGACCCCAGTGGAATCAATGACAGGTTGACCTTTATATACACCTTGCTTACTTCCTTGATTAATCACTACACGATGTGAAAAAGGATTCATATCCACATGCAATAATTGCGCAGCCTGTGTTCTTTCAGAAAAAGTTGGCGTGGTACCTAATAATTTTCGAAGTTCAATATTTTCATTTTGAAGGGCTTGAAACCGTTGCAATTTTGCCTTCAACTGCAAATTTTCAGCCTTGAGTATTGCAGATTCTTTTAATAAATCTTGTTTTGAAGACAATAAGACCTGACTCTGCTCAGTTATTTCACTTGGCAGCCCTGCTAAAAGGTAAAAGGGGGTCGCAACCCAGTTAAGCTTTTCTCTAAAAGAGAAAAAACTGGGTTGATTTTGCTGATAATAGATCAAAAGACAGGAAATTAGACACAGTATGACTAATTTAAAACCCCCTGCACTTTTGGGTAAATAAATAAACGGAATATGAGCCCCCTTGCTCTATCATGCGTTATTCTGTTGTTAATAAGTCGCCTCGATGCTCATTCATCATCTCAAGCGCTCGACCACCCCCTCTTGCTACGCAAGTCAGAGGATCTTCTGCAATCACAACAGGTAACCCGGTTTCTTCCATAAGTAATTTATCTAAATCTCTTAATAGAGCACCACCACCTGTAAGCACCAACCCTTGTTCAGCTATATCTCCAGCTAACTCTGGTGGCACTTGTTCTAAGGCAGCTCTTACCGCACCAACAATGCCGGCTAAGGGCTCTTGAAATGATTCTAAGATTTCATTGCTGTTTAAAGTAAAGCTTCTAGGTATGCCTTCAGCAAGATTTCTGCCTCTGACTTCTATTTCTAGCACTTCATTGCCAGGATAGGCACTACCAATTTCAAACTTAATCCGCTCAGCAGTTGCTTCACCTATTAAACTGCCATAATTTCGACGAACATAGCTAATAATTGCTTCGTCAAATCTATCACCACCTACTCTGACTGAGGCTGAATAAACAATACCAGACAAAGAAATAATCGCGACTTCGGTTGTACCTCCACCAATATCCACCACCATGGATCCACTGGCTTCTTCTACAGGTAATCCAGCGCCAATTGCAGCAGCCATAGGCTCTTCTATTAAGTACACTTCTCTTGCGCCAGCACCCAATGCCGATTCACGAATGGCTCTTCGTTCAACCTGCGTTGAACCACAAGGGACGCAAATGAGTACTCTAGGGCTAGGTCTAAAGAAACTGTTTTCATGTACCTGATGAATAAAATCTTGAAGCATTTTTTCTGTCACACGGTAATCTGCTATTACGCCATCTTTAAGAGGACGAATAGTCACGATGTTACCAGGTGTACGTCCAAGCATTCTTTTTGCTTTCACGCCAACTGCAGCAATCTGTTTATGACCATTCGGACCTTCTTGTCGAATCGCCACAACAGAGGGTTCATTTAACACGACACCCTTGCCACGAACATAAATTAAGGTATTTGCCGTACCAAGATCGATAGACAAATCATTAGAAAATAAACCACGAAGTGCTTTTAACATGCCGAACAAACCCGCTTACCAAATTACTTGAAATAAGTATAACAGCAACAGTATTACAACATCTGCTGTTTTGGGCAAGGCGCTCAATGTGATACAGTATTCAGCCGATTAATTAGGGGAAGAATGTCATGTCCTTGTCAGATGATGAACTAAAAAAAATAGCACATTTAGCCAGATTACATATTGAAGAGCAGGAACTGCCTGCTTATGCACAACACCTGTCTAGCATCCTTAATTTTGTTGAACAAATTAGTCAAGCAGATACCGACAAGATAAAACCCATGTCTCACCCTCTCGAAAATATGATTCAACGTTTTCGCGAAGATGCTGTCACTGAAATAGTAGACAGAGATAAATTTCAGGCACTTTCAGCCAACCATGAAGCAGGACTCTATCTTGTTCCACTTGTTATAGACGAAAAATAATTTTTTGAGTACAGAGAAATAACATGCACCAACTCACCATACGCAAAATTGTCGACGGATTAGATAAAAAAGAATTCTCCAGTGTTGAGATAGTTCAACATTGTTTAGATCGCATTCAAAAATTCGACTCCCAGCTCAACAGCTTTATTACCGTTACGCCTGAGCTAGCATTAAAAAAAGCAGCTGAAGCAGATACGCTGCGCGCTGCCGGCAAAAGCAGCATACTATTGGGTGTACCCGTTGCTCAAAAAGATATTTTTTGTACCGACGGCATTAAAACCACCTGTGGCTCAAAAATGCTTGATAACTTTATTGCTCCTTATGATGCCACTGTTGTGCAAAATATGAATAAAGCCGGTGTGGTTTCGCTTGGCAAAACGAATATGGACGAATTTGCCATGGGGTCGTCCAACGAAACATCTTATTACGGTTCAGTCAAAAATCCTTGGAATATTGAAACCGTTCCCGGGGGGTCTTCTGGTGGTTCTGCGGCTGCAGTCGCTGCAAAACTTGTACCTGGCGCAACAGGTACAGATACAGGCGGGTCGATTAGACAACCAGCAGCTTTATGTGGCATTACAGGATTAAAACCAACTTATGGTTTAGTTTCACGTTATGGCATGATTGCCTTCGCCTCAAGTTTAGATCAAGCCGGCCCAATGGCTCAAACCGCTGAAGATTGCGGACTACTATTGCAATCTATGGCAGGATTTGATCCACTCGATTCAACCAGCATAGAAAAACCTCTCCCTAATTTTAATGCAGAGCTCAATCACTCTCTTCAAGGCAAAACTTTTGGATTACCCAAAGAATTCTTTCAAAGTGGTTTAGATGCGAATGTTGCCAAAGTCATCGATGAAGCCATTAACCAATTTAAAAAACTCGGCGTGAATTTTAAAGAAATTAGTTTACCTAATCTGTCT
>CAYSTH010000029.1:0-17008 GCA_964433995.1 uncultured Francisellaceae bacterium
AACTGAAGCATTATGTGGATTATGCTATGAGTGCTTTAGGTGAAGAACTTGCCGTGGCACCTTTGTTACTCGATAGATATTTGAATCAAGCCATAGAAGTCGATGTCGATGCGGTTTGTGATGGTGAGTCCGTATTAATTGGCGCAGTGATGGAGCATATTGAAGAAGCAGGCGTGCATTCAGGCGATTCAACTTGTTCTTTACCCCCTTTCAGTTTGTCCTTGCCTGTACAGCAAGAGTTGAAAAAACAAATGAAACAATTGGCACTTAAACTAGGCGTGAAAGGGTTGATTAATGCGCAGTTTGCCTATCAAGACAATCAAATTTATTTACTAGAAGTGAATCCTCGCGCAGCCAGAACAGCACCCTTTGTTTCTAAAACACTAGGTATTTGTTTACCTAAAATTGCGGCTTTGTGTATGGTCGGCATCACACTCAAACAACAAAACGTGTTACATGACTATGTGCCCGAGTTTTATTCTGTTAAAAAGAGTGTGTTTCCCTATGCTAAGTTTCCAGGAGCCGATCCTTTACCTGGTCCTGAAATGCGTTCCACAGGTGAGGTCATGGGGGTAGGCGCCGGTTTTGGAGAGGCTTTTGCTAAAAGTGATTTGGCAATACAAAATCGCATTCCTAGTTCAGGACAGGTGTTTATTAGCGTAAAAGACGGTGATAAGTCCATGATTATAGATTTAGCTAAAAAACTCATAAGTTTGGGTTATGAGCTCATTGCGACCAAAGGTACTCACTCTGTGTTGGCGAATGCGCATATTCCGTGTACGATTGTTCAAAAAGTGACCGAAGGTCGGCCACATATTGTCGATCTCATTAAGAGTGATAAAATAGCATTTGTTATCAATACCACTGAGGGTAAGCAGGCGATAGCAGACTCTTACTCCATACGGCGAAGTGCAGTTGAACGTAAAATTAATTATGTCACGACATTATCGGGTGCAAAGGCAACAGTTTTTGCACTTTTAGAAGCAAATGAACTTGCTGTGACGAGTCTGCAAGAATTACATAAGAAGGTTGTTTATCAGTAATGCAAAAAGTACCGATGACTGTCAAAGGGGCAGAAAAATTAAGAGAAGAGCTCAACAGACTTAAGTCAGTTGATAGACCTAAAGTAATTGCAGCCATTGCAGAAGCTCGAGCGCATGGCGATTTAAAAGAAAATGCTGAATACCATGCAGCCAAAGAACAACAGGGCTTTATTGAAGGCCGTATTGCTGAAGTCGAATCCAAGTTAAGCTTGAGTGAAATTATCGATGTAACTAAATTTGCATCGACAACAGGTCCTAAAAAAGTCATTTTTGGTGCAACAGTATTATTAATTAATCTAAACACCGAAGATGAAGTTACTTATCAAATAGTAGGCGTTGATGAAGCAGATCTAAAGCTAGGGCTTATTTCAGTGAATTCTCCTATTGCCAGAGCAGTGATTGGTAAAGAAATTGGTTCTGTGGTTGAAGTGCGTACCCCAGGTGGAGAAGTAGAGTATGAGATCGCTGACGTTCGTTACGAATAACATCATAATCATAACAGTTGGTTTTATATGCCAGGCATAGTCAAAGGCCAGCGCTGGCTAGATCGTCATATTAAAGATCCTTATGTACAAGCAGCACAAAAGGCCGGCTATCGATCCCGCTCAAGTTTAAAATTGCTTGAGATTCACCAAAAAGAACGTTTATTTCGACCAGACATGGGGGTGGTTGATTTAGGCGCAGCACCTGGTGGTTGGAGCCAAGTTTTGGCCAAGATTATTACCGATCCTAAAGGTTTTGTGATTGCCCTTGATAGACTGCCAATTGCCCCCATATCAGACAAAGTGACAGTAATACAGGGTGACTTTACAGAGTCTGATACCTTAGAAAAATTAAATAATCTGGTTGATGGCCGAAAACTAGATTGGGTACTTTCTGATATGGCACCTAATTTCAGTGGTTTAAAATCAGTAGATATACCAACTTCTTATTATTTAGCAGAATTAACACTTGAATTTTCAAAGCAGGTGCTTGCTAAAAATGGTAGTCAGTTGGTAAAAGTTTTTCAGGGTTCGGGTTTTGATGAATATCATCGTGAATTAAAACGCTGTTTCGACAAAGTCACTATCATTAAGCCAAAAGCTTCTCGTGCAAATTCACGAGAAATGTATTTTCTGGCAAGAGGCTTTAAACTGTAGTAACTTGAAAATAGGGCATTACACTTTTGCGGGGTTATTCTTTTGAACGATATGGTTAAAAATCTTATTTTATGGCTGGTAATTGCCCTGGTATTGATGTCAGTGTTCAATAACTTTGGTCCCAAAAGTGTTGGCTCAGACAAAATGGCTTACTCTGATTTTTTACAACAACTCAGAGCCAATGAAGTCGAATCAGTCACTATTGATAACAAATGGCAAATACGCGGCACAATGCGTGGCAACAAGCAATTTGTGACACAAACGCCTGGTACTGGCGATCCTGAGCTCATTGCAGAGCTCGATCAACGCAAAGTTAAAATGTGGGGTAAACCTCAAGAGCAACAAGGCTTGCTCATGAGTATATTTATAAGCTGGTTTCCTATCCTGTTGTTTATTGGTGTTTGGCTTTATTTTATGCGCCAGATGCAAGGTGGCGGCGGTGGCCGAGGTGCCTTAAGCTTTGGTAAAAGTCGCGCCAGAATGCTGGGCGAAGATCAAGTGAAAGTCACCTTTGCAGATGTGGCAGGTGTAGAAGAAGCCAAAGAAGAAGTGGCTGAACTCGTCGAATTTTTAAAAGATCCTGAAAAATTTCAAAAATTAGGTGGCCGTATCCCAAGAGGGGTATTAATGGTCGGGCAGCCTGGTACAGGTAAAACCTTATTGGCCAAAGCTATTGCAGGCGAAGCCAAGGTGCCTTTTTTCACTATTGCCGGTTCAGATTTTGTTGAAATGTTTGTCGGGGTAGGTGCTTCTCGTGTACGAGACATGTTTGAACAAGCTAAAAAACATGCGCCTTGCATTATCTTTATCGATGAGATCGATGCTGTGGGTCGTCATCGTGGTGCAGGCTTAGGTGGCGGTCATGATGAACGTGAGCAAACCTTAAACCAGCTATTGGTTGAAATGGATGGTTTCGAAGGTAGTGAAGGTGTCATTGTGATTGCAGCAACAAACAGACCCGATGTGTTAGACAAAGCCTTACTACGTCCAGGTCGTTTTGATAGACAAGTCGTGGTCGGTTTACCCGATGTACGTGGTCGCGAAGAAATTCTCAAAGTCCATATGCGTAAAATTCCTATTGCTGAAGATGTCGATCCCATGATCATTGCGAGAGGGACACCTGGTTTTTCGGGAGCAGATCTGGCTAATTTGGTGAATGAAGCCGCTTTATTTGCAGCGCGTCACAATAAAAAATTGGTTGATATGACCGAAATGGAACAAGCCAAAGACAAAATCATGATGGGGGCGGAACGCCACTCAATGATAATGACAGAAGATGAGAAAAAATTAACAGCCTATCATGAAGCGGGCCATGCGATTGTGGGCTTGAGTGTGCAAGAACACGATCCAGTTTATAAAGTCACCATTATTCCAAGAGGACAGGCGCTTGGTGTGACGATGTTTTTGCCCGATCAAGATAGATACAGTTATTCTAAAAAACGACTTGAAAGCCAATTGGCTTCTTTATTTGGTGGTCGTTTAGCCGAAGAACTTATATTTGGTATCGATAGCGTTACCACAGGAGCTTCTAACGATATTAAGCGTGCAACCAGCATTGCTAGAAATATGGTTACCAAGTGGGGCTTATCCGAAAAATTAGGTCCTTTGACTTATTCTGATGATCAAGAAGAAGTTTTCTTAGGTCATTCGGTGTCACAACGTAAAGAAATATCAGGCGTCACAGCAAATCAAATTGATGAAGAAGTACGTTACATCATCGATAAAAATTATGCTGCAGCTAAACAAATCCTGACAGATAACATGGATAAGCTACATGCCATGGCACAGGCTTTATTAAAGTATGAGACCATTGATACCGATCAAATTCAAGACATTATGGATGGTGTGCCACCACGTGAACCCAAAGGTTGGCGTGATGCGGCAAAACGTCCAAGTGTTGAAAAATGGTTAAAACAAAAAGAACAAAAAAATGATAATACCGAAACCATGAAAGGCCGCGACGAAGAAGCCAGTGAGCATTAGCATCCATGAAGTTACCGTTTAATTTGTTTTCTAGTGCTCAGAATCAGTCGAACAACAAATATACAGAGATCTTTGCATTACTACAGTCCAATAGACCTTTGACGATGGGTATTTTAAATTGCACCCCTAATTCTTTTTCTGATGGGGGGCAATTTTTAAGTCGTACAGCTGCTTTGGCTCAAGCACATAAAATGATAAATAGCGGTGCAGACATTATTGATATTGGTGGTGAATCAACCAGACCAGGTGCAGAGCCCGTTTCTGCAGAAGAAGAGTGTGAACGAATCATCCCCATTATCGAAATGCTCAAAGCGGAACTCGATGTCTTAATTTCTGTTGATACGCGCAAAACGCTTGTGATGAAAGAAGCCATTCAAGCAGGTGCTTCTATGATAAATGATGTTTTTGCATTGCAAGATGAAGGTGCATTGGCTCTGGTGGCAAAAGCGGGCATTCCCGTGTGTTTGATGCACGCTAAGGGCTCGCCTCAAAATATGCAGCATAATCCTTTTTATCAAGACGTGGTGCATGAAGTATATGGTTTTTTAAAAGCGCGTGTGGATGCTTGTTTGGCAGCAGGCATTACGCCAGCACAGATTGTGATTGATCCTGGTTTTGGATTTGGCAAAAGTTTAGAGCATAATTTGGCTTTACTCAAAAATTTAGCTGAATTTAAGAAATTAAATTTTCCCATTTTAGTGGGTTTATCTAGAAAACATATGATAGGTGTGATTCTCAACACCGAAGTAGAAAATCGTTTATATGGATCGTTATCCGCGGCAGTTATTGCATATTTAGGTGGCGCAACGATAATTCGTACACACGATGTGAGTGCGACTAAAGATGCATTGGCCATAGCAGAAGCAGTGTCCGCTACCTCCTATCGAACTATTCAAGAAGAAGTTGAAGCATGAAAAAATTTTTTGGTACCGACGGCATTCGTGGTCGAGTGGGCACTTATCCTATTACTCCAGAATTTGTCTTAAAGCTAGGTTGGGCTTTTGGTAAAGTGTTATCTGAACATCAACAAAAGAAAGTGCTTATTGGCAAAGATACTCGTGTTTCTGGGTATATGTTTGAATCGGCCCTAGAAGCAGGATTAGTGGCAGCTGGTATCGATACCGTTATTTTAGGTCCTATGCCTACTCCAGGTATCGCTTATTTAACCAAGACATTAAAAGCCGATAGTGGGTTGGTTATCAGTGCCTCTCACAATCCTTATTATGATAATGGCATTAAATTTTTCAATGCAAAAGGGTGCAAGCTAAGCGACGAAATAGAGCACCGTATTGAATATTATCTTGGCGAGCCGATGACGACAATTGCGTCAGAAAAAATAGGTAAAGCCTCTAGAATTCAAGATGCTGCAGCGCGTTATATAGAATTTTGCAAAACTGTTTTTAATGCCAACGAAAGCTTAGCAGGTTTAAAAGTAGTATTAGATTGTGCCAATGGTGCCACCTATCATATCGCCCCTAAAGTATTTAGCGAATTGGGTGCTAAGGTCATTAGTTTGCATGTAGAACCTAATGGTTTAAACATTAATGAAGGAGCAGGTTCTTTGCACCCAGAGACATTAGTGAATGCAGTGAAAACACATCAAGCTGATTTAGGTATCGCTTTTGATGGAGATGGTGACAGAGTCGTGATGGTCGATCATTTGGGTGAAATTCTAGATGGTGACGACATTTTATATGTTTTAACAAAATATTATCTCGCTCAAGGCCATGTAGATGAAGGTGTGGTTGGCACACAAATGACAAACTACGGTCTAGAAATTGCCCTAAAAGAACTGGGTGTGCCTTTTGTACGTGCCAAGGTAGGCGATAGATATGTGCTTGAACAATTACAAAAAAATAATTGGCTACTAGGCGGCGAAAATTCGGGTCATATTTTATGTATGGATAAAACTTCAACAGGCGATGGCATTATTGCCGCTATTCAAGTGTTAAATGCCATGTTTCATGCGCAAAAAAACTTACACGAATTAAAACAAGGCATGACCAAATATACGCAAGTATTAACCAACGTGCCATTTGCTTTTTCTTCGGTAGCGTTGCTCGATTCAGAAATCATCAAATCTGCAGTTAAACAGGCCGAAACAAAACTCAACCCAGGTCGAGTGTTATTAAGATCTTCTGGCACAGAACCTGTTGTTCGTGTCATGGTCGAAGGTATCGACAACGATAACATCCAAGAAGTATCAAGTTACCTTGTCGATGTGGTGACCAAAGCTGGTCATTAATGACATTACCTTAAGCTTGGAAAAAAACCAAAAGTGTCATGCCAGCGCAGGCTGGCATCCAGGAAAACAAGATTTCCCTGCTTTATTCTCTATTCTGGATACCAGCTTCTTTACCCTTCTTTAAATCTTTTTCTCTCTGGTCCTTCCTGATGATTTTTGTCATCATGTTTTCTCTTATTCACAACGCTGTTTTCTGGTTCATCTATTCCATCTATTTCCATTTTTGGATTAATATTATTTTCTGTGCCTTCTATCTGCATTCTGTCTGCAATAAAACTAGGTAGATAGGGCTTTACTGTATTAAAACAAGAGTTACCTATAGAAGAAAGGCTATGATTGGCAATTGAAAACAAACGACTAAAGTTTGAGGGTTCTGGAATTGGGTGGGTAAGATATGAAAATGCGTTTCTATGTTTTGCACTGTGATACTTTTTAGCAAGATTGAGTGCCAATTCGAAATGTTGTTGCACACAAGGTTGATACCAAGCAGGGAAATCTTGTTTAAAAAGCTCTATTTTATGCCATATTGGCAGTTCAAAATGACCACTTAGTAGGGGACTATTTGAACCGATACGCAAAGCCGGCATGACTATATCAAATATTTTATTGGCATTATTTTTTAGCCCTTGTTCAAACCAATAAAAATGATCACAGTTACTGATTATTTGGTTTGCATATTCTTTACGTTGATTAGGCGTCATTTCCCAAAGCAGCCTAAAGCCTAGAGTATTATGATGCATCTTTCGAGCTATAATGAGGGCGGTTTCATTGTGATTATTTGTGGCACGAATATTTGCACCGTGTTTGATCAACAAATCAACTATCTTAATGTGGCCATGTTGAGCAGCAAACATAAGAGGAGTGAGTCCATTAATTGGTTTAGCAATATTAACATCAGCACCTTTTTTTATTAGTAAATTGATCTCATTAATATTGCCCGCTATTGTTTCTTCTATTAATGCTTCATTCAGTTGTTGTTGATCAATAGTTTGATTAGAATTTTTAAGAGTCTGTTCCATATCCATAAAAACACCTGCAAAATTTATAGATTTATCGAATGCCCCATTGTACTCATCCATTTTTAAATATGCTAACAATAAGCGATAGAAGGAGTTGAGCAGCTGATATCCAGAATTTAAATTAAAATAGTGTAGCTGCATTACGCTATGTTTAACGAGATTTTTAAATATTTATATGCATATGCTCGTACAGTTTTGAAACTTTTAGTGTTTGATCTTGTCGTATTATCAATGTCATTTATTGGTTTTGGTTGAGTATTATCTATGGACAATGAAGCATCACCACAGAAAAAAAACTCAGGGAGCAATAAATTACAGCTGCCTCTGCAACCTAGAAAACGACATCCTTCAATTAATCGGAGTGATGTGCAAGGAAAAGACGGATTTATCGTCAATAAAGATGAACGTGATTATTTTGCTCAACAATTTCAAAATGATACCTCTCTTCAAATTTTAAATAAAAACGATGCTTATTCTGTGCCTCCAGGTCATCCGCTGTATGGCAAAATTATTCCATTTGACATTATGAAAGATAACAATGGTAATATTTTCGCTATTCATGATGGAGCTAAATTAGGAAAAGGTGCTTTTGGTAATGTGGTGACCATTCAATGCCTTCAGGGACAAACCCCATCAATGGTGGGTGAATATTATGCGCTTAAAGTACAAAAACCTGAGGACAAAGAAGAATTAAATAATATTAAAAAAGAAATGCAAATTGCAGGTAAATTTGATCTCATGGTTGGAGAGTTAGAAATTCAGCGTGGTGGCAAAACAGTTTATTTTACGGTGATGCCTTTGCTAGGAGGAAAAGAACTTGCAAAAAATACGACTTCCTACGAAGGATATGAAGCTAAACCTATTGTTATCGATTCAGATAAAAAAGCAGTAAGAGAAGAGTTAGGTAAAGGTATTCAATCTTTGTTGTGGGAAGAACAACCTCCAACTCCCAGAACACCTCCCGTTATTAATTTGAATGTACCAACATCAATGCCGCAATCAAATAGCAGTAATTCAAATAATTCTGTAAAGTCTGGTAGCCAGGTTATAAAGCAAACAGAACCTAGTTCAAATAGCTCTATGCAATATAGCAGCCAAGTGATTATAAAAGAACCAGAATCTAACTCTAATAATTCTGTAAAATCTGGTAGTCAGGTTGTAAAGCAAACAGAACCTAGTCCAAATAGCTCTATGCAATATAGCAGTCAAGTCATTATAAAAGAACCAGAATCTAACTCTAATAATTCTGTAAAATCTGGTAGTCAGGTTGTAAAGCAAACAGAACCTAGTCCAAATAGCTCTATGCAATATAGCAGTCAAGTGATTATAAAAGAACCAGAATCTAATCCAAATAGTTCTGTAAAATCTGGTACACAAGTAAAAAAAACAGACGTTGATTCAAACGATTCAGTGCAGCAAAGCAATGTGGCTGCATCAACAGTAAAAGTCTCGGAGAAGGCAACCACGCCACCCGTTGAACCCATCATATCTGAAAAAAAACCACCTGTTACAACCATGACAGGTGATCCTAAATCTTTTGAAGTGGAAAGATGGTTAGCACTATATCAAAAAATGGCGAGCGAAATTGAAAGATGTCACGCTGAAGGCGTATTGCATTTAGATATAAAACCTGAAAATTTTATGCATGATCCAAAAACAGGCACAGTAAAAATGATAGACTTTGGTTTGTCACTACGAATAAACGAAGTGGGGAACAAAACACCAACGGATCTATGTCAAGGCACACCTGGGTATATGGCGCCAGAATTTTTTAAGTTTAGTTTTCAAGAAGCAATATCAACCAAACAAGATATTTATGCTTTAGGACGAAGTTTTGATTTACTTTTTTATCAACAAATGGCAAAAATGGTAGGTTATAATTTTACCTTTCGTTCAGAACTCGATGCTGGGGCTGTTTTGAAAAAAGGAGAATTATATGTTGGTAGAGACACTGGACAATTTAATTACACAGTGATGACACTTGAAGGAAAATGGGTGACAGAAAATTTGCCACGAGATTTTCCAATTCAATATCTTAACGCTTATGGATGGGAAGTAAATACCATACTTGAAAAAATGCCGCCGGAAGAAAAAATGACGGATTCAATGAGGCAAGCTTTAGCTTTAGGGATAGCTCAATATGCTATAGACAAGGGACATTTATCTGCTGTTCCTTTTCCATATCTCCCATCGCTTCCTCCAGGTATTAAATCAACGGATTTACCAAGGCATTTTCCTAAAAATAGTTTAATTACAAATCATTTTAAAGATTTTCGCATCGAAAACAAAGAAAATGATCCTCGCATTACAGCAATGAATGGCATGATTGAATTGGTGCACAGTATGCAAAATCCTAATGTTGCTATGCGCCCTGAAGCTTCTGTGGTACGGCTACAATTAGCAGCTATTCAAACAAGATTGCAACAACAAGTAGAAGAAAAAGCTATTTTGAAACAAATCATTAGAGATGCCCCTCAGCAAAAAACAGGTATATTGCAGCTAAGAGCAATATCTATGCTGATCAAAAAGCACAATCAAGATGCGATACAAAAATGGGAGAAACAACCAGAGCAAAATCGTGGACCTAAACCGCTTGAGATCAAAATATCATCATTAGATGCGATAAAAACATTAATACAAGAAGTGCAAAATGATATTGCCAAAGAAAAACAGCAACAAGTAGATAATATTGCCAGCAAAAAAGCAAGAGAAGAGTACGAGAAAAACCATGCCGCCAATGATTATCAATTATATAAAGAAATCAGGCTGGATTTAACTAAAGAAATTAATCAATTAATGATTAAAAGAAAAGGCATGACAGGTGCAGAGCCCAGTGAATTAGCACATATAGATAAAATGCTTGAAAGTAAACAGTTACAATTAAAAAATGCAGAAGTAGAAATTCGTACTTATGAAAGAAAACATTTATCAGAATTTGAATTAAAGACCAATCCACTTAGTGCTTTTGCTCATATGGTTCAAGATATTGATAAAGAGCAAAAACAAACACAAAAAAACAATCATGTGATAGTAGCTAAAGAAATAGTGGGGCATACTGATCCTGCTCCAGTGATGTTTGAAGATGTAAACCATCATCCTCACCATCATGCGAATAATCAAGCAACCTATAAACAACAGGTTAATGTGGCCCCACTGCAGCAAGCTCAGCAGGTGCCAGCCGCAGCTACAGTAGCCACAGTAGCGAAAAATCCCGAGATAGAAGCAATCAAAGTCGAGTTAAAATCATTCAGAGACAAGCTGTCAAATTATAAACTGCATACCGATGCTTCAGCACAGCATCAGCAGGCTAGCATGTTAGGTTCTGCTTTAAATTTTTTAGGTAAAGTGGATAAAAATGATAAATCAGCGTTGGCTCAAAATTTAATGAATCGCATAGATGGCTTGTTAAAAAATGCCGATGAATATGGCAAACCTTATAAAACGTCAGATGAATTAAACAGGAAATTTTTAGCGGTTTGCCAAGATGGCATAGATGCGAATATAAAGATACATAAAGGTAAGATAAGCGCGGCTGAAAAGAGTGATTTATATGATATTTGCAATGACACCAAAAAAACACTGACTTCTCAGCAACATTTGAGACAAAAAAAATAATGTTAAAATAAAATGATCAGCATCTAATTATTTTTTTATCTGAATAACTAAAAAAGAGTGAGGTGAAACATGGCTGACACAGGTGATTATGATAATCTTGATTATCGATTGGAGATATTGGGAGAGCTCATGAATAAGGTTTTTGCGCATGAAACACGTAAACTTTCTGGATTTAAAAACCCGCTTTTAAATCCGTTGAGATCCGCTTTTGATCAATTTGCAGAGGCTCCCACTTTAAGTAATTTTGAACCCTTTAAACAAGCTCTGGAAAACTGTAAGGAAGCAGATAATAATAAAGTAAAGCCACATAACTTTGCTTTGATCATTCAAGCATGTCAAGATTGTATGTCACATTATGAGTCACCGAACAATAAGCCAAAATACTAACAGTATTGATAAATAATAAGGACATAATAAATAATGAGTGATAGCAAAACAGAAGAATTTGCGATTTTAGAAGATAGATTAAAGCAATTGATGAGACCCGTTTTTATGGGGGAAACGTGGATACACGATCATTATCAAAAACCCACTTTAACACCTTTGCAAAATGCGTATAAAAATTTTCAAGGAGAACCTCATAAAGTGCATTTTGAACTATTTCAACATGCTTTAATTTCATGCAAAACAGCTGCAAATACTAAGATATCAGATAATAATATGCCAGATATCATTCAAGTGGCTGAAAAAATGTTGGATTCCCTTCCCTCTATAACGAACACCAAGAATAGTCCCCGCTAATTTAATTTAAAATCGAGCCGTAATGGGAGCGGCTTCTTTTTTTCTGAGCATTTCTTCTTTAGCAGCAAGAATGAGATCTTGTTCTGTGGTATGTGGTCTATCAGCCAGTAAAAGCAAAGGCGTCTTTTGTTTTTTCTTTTTGGAATATTGCAAAAGAGGAAGAAGATTTTTTTCCTTTTTTTCGGCGCCTATTCCTAAATGGGTTAGGATTTTTCCTCCCATATTGCTGGCAGCACCAACGCCTTTGTAAATAATAGGAGCACAAATGGAACCTAACATTAATCCGCCATATTCAAACGCATAATGTGCCACATGTTCTCGCAGTGGCAAATAAGTAAGCGCATAGCTAGGATTGTACCACTTAGGTATGCCATAAAGCAGATCATATCCTATGCCGAAGGCTTCTTTGGCTGCAATGGATGCCACAGGACCTGCATAAAACCAGATTGCAGCTGAAGCGACTGCCGTTAAACCAATTTTTAAGGTTTCATGTGCATTGATGGTTTCGCTTTTGCTTTTACTTTTTGTCATAATCACCTCAACATGTTGTAGAAAATCTTGAATGATTTGGAGCAGAATGGCATTTTCTTTCAAATTTATTCGGATCTTCTTTCAATTGCTTTTCTATTTCTTTAATTTGTAATATTCGATGGTTTTGTTTTGAAAAACGTAATGGAGGAATAGGCGGAATGGGCTCTTTGATTTTTGGTTTTTCTGGTGTCATTAATCCTAAATTAGTTAGTAATTTTTCACCAATTTGACTGATAGAATCAACACCTTTATAAACTAAAGGCGCACAAACAGAACCCAACATTAACCCGCCATATTCGAATGCATAATTAGCCACATGCTCACGTATAGGCATATAAGTTAATGCATAAGAAGGATTGTACCAACTGGGTATACCATATAAAAAATCGTAAGCAAAAGTAAAAAATGTTCTCGATGCAATAGAAGCAGCAGGCCCGGCGTAAAACCAAATCGCACCAGAGGCTAAAGCGGTGAGCGTCAATTTAACGGAATCGCTGGCACTCAATGCTTGAATTTTTTTCTTCATAATAGTCTCATTTTTTCTTTGTCTTTACACCGAGTATAAGAGACAATAGAGCCTTTATGACGACGCTCTATCTGCTAAAATATTTCTTTCAGCCAAAAAGAAAAAACAGTGGTCAAGCAAATTGCTGATTACCTTAAATTAAGGTACCATTCAGGCCTATTTGTTAGTTATATAGGGCAATATTTATGAAATATGATGGTGGAAAACAGCAAGGCTTGTTGTCACGTTACGTCAGACGGGTAAAAACGTGGAGTGGGGCTGGTTATGGCTTATTTTATAGTCAGGCAGCTATAGCAGTCGGTCATATGGGATTTGGCTTTTTAGCTCCATTTCAGATTATTTTAGAAAGATTAAATGGCCAAAAGCATGCAAAACATCAACGCTTAAAAGCGGCTTCTACACCCTATAGAGGATTGCATCGTTACGTTAAAACCCTAAGCAGGTTAAACGAAGATTTTATTATGCGTCCGATGGCAAATATTTTTGCTCTAGCAGGGGGCCTAATTGGTTTAGCGGTTGGTTTACCTATTTCTTTATTTGGTTTTAACCCTCCAAAACAAGATAATGTCACTCAAAACAATCAATTTTTTGGGACAATCAACATTAGCCCTGAAGCCAGAAACTTCTTTGGAGTGCTCATTTGGGGTGCCATTGTCGGCTACGTTTTTGGCACTTTTTATACTGCCCCGATCACAATTTTAGGTAATACTTTTCAAGGCGCCTCAGCTTTTTCAGGATTGTTTAGTGGTGTGGCGACTTTTGTTTATGAACTGCCCACCTTGGTGAAAAATACTTGGGCATTTGCTAAAAAATTAGTCACTACTTTACGAGATATGTTTGTTTGGATTGCTGAAAAACTTAAACCGATTGGTCAATTTATTGCCGATAAATTAGATTGGTTGTTAAAACAAGGTCAGAGATTGTTAAATTTCATTGGACAAAAAATCAAAGCAGGTTTGACTAAAGGTTATGAAATAGCATCACAAGCTTGTAACTGGGTGATAGATCAATTTAATTTTGTTTTAGGTAAAATAAGCAAAGTACTCACTGTTATTAAAGAATATGGCATAAGAGGCTTAATTGCTTGGGTAAAAGAAAAAACAATTGGTGCAGCGCTTCGTTATGTTGATGCTTTAGCAGCAGTACGTACAGCAAGAAATGACATCAGAACAACGCTGAATGTGTTATTGACTGATGCACAAAAAACCAAAGCAGTGTTCCAATTGATCGGTAAAGAACAAAAAGATATTTTGCCCAATAAAACAGATAACCTTAATTTAGTGATGGCCTATATTGAGCAAATTGCAGAAGCGCATCGTGCAAATTATCAACATGGTAGCATCCAAGTGAAATTAAATTATTTAGAAACACTGAAATTAAGCCTAGATGATTTAAAAGGGGCTGATTTTGAATCTGTTGAAGAATTGAGCCCTGATTTGGTAAAATTATTAGACTCAAACTATCGTTCTTGGCAATTGGCTGGAAAAGATGCTAATAAAGAGCCAGAATCAGTCGATTTCTTAGGTGATCCGATCAAAACGCATTTGCCTCAGCATAAATCTCAGCAATCACATGCTTCAAATGACGATGCTTCAGTTGTAGATGATGAACTGACATCAAAAAAAGGCAGCTGGTTTTCTTGTTGTAGAAAATAGACAAGAGGATAGGGACGACACGACGGTCGTCCCCCACAAAATTGTGGTTTTAAATGAGATGAATCATTCATTTACAGCGTTTTTTGTAATAAAAAAGCTAAAGAAAATCCTCTCTAGGGCATTAAAATATCTCTCCTTTCCATAAGCTTTGTAGAAAGTTATCCCAAGGGAGGATAGAAATAGTAAGCATATCATTTACTTTTAGCATTCTGGGCTTTTTATCTTGAGAGACAACAATGGCCTTCGTATTAGGATGTTCTTCACAAAAACCGATGAGTCCGTTTAGATCTTGTTGATGGACCTGTTGACTTATTTTAACTTCGATAGCCACTTCAGCTTTACCTAGAATAAAATCAACTTCTAAGCCTGTTTTTGTGCGCCAATAGGCTATATCTATTCGTTTTTTGTTTAATCCGATATAAGCGAATAATTCCATCAATATGTAATGTTCAAAGCTTTTGCCAGCTGCACTGCCTTTCAGCTCTAAAATGGTTTGTTTTGATAAATAATTGGCGACGCCAACATCAAATAAATAAAATTTTGGGGTGGCTGTAATCAGATCGCGTTTTACTTTTGTATGATAAGGATAAAGATAATAGCCTAATAATGTATCTACTAATATTTGAAAATATCCTTGAACCGTCATTCTATCTACGCCACAATCTCTGGCGACATTGGTCGCATTGATCATTTCACCGTTACACAGACCCACAACATCTAAAAACCTTGCAAATCCAGCTAAGTTACGAACCAATCCTTCATTTCTAATTTCCTCGGTTAAATAGACATCGATATATGCTTCTAGATAAGTTTGAATATGTTCATGCTTCGCTTTGTAATGATTAGGAATCATACCTTGTTGTAAGGCTTTCAATAAATTAAAGTCAGGGATTTCGACGGAAACCAGTGGGTAAAAATGATATATTGATGCTCTTCCACCTAATAAATTTGTAGAACTGGTTTTTAGTTTTCGTGCACTTGAACCACAAAGAATGAATTGTACATTGGCATTTTCAATAAGCCAATGAACCTCATTCAAGAGTTCAGGTACTTTTTGAATTTCATCAATAATAATGGGTTGAGTTAATGCATTTTTTGTCAAAGCAAGTACTTCTTCACGAAGAAGATAGGGTGCTTTTGTTAACCGAATCGTTTCATGCGTGTCTAGCAAATCGTAATATATCGCATTTTTGAAGTGATGTTTTAAAAAATAAGATTTTCCGGTTTGCCTGGCTCCCCATAAAAAGGCAGAGTGGTTAGGGGGTAAATCAAAATGACATTGACGTATATACATACAGTATTACCAATTGAATAGCTATTACCCTAATAGTATCACTAAAAGATAGATATATCTACAAATAGTTAAGTGAGCTTATCCGCCAAGAATGAGTTTTTGTAAGAGTAAAGAAGGGGAGTTGCACGGGTTGTAGAAGCCCTCACCCTAGCCCTCTCCCGCGGAGCGGAAGAGGGGACGAGAAAATCCTGCCACTTGCTAGAAAAAAATGTAGCAATTTCAAATCTTCTTTTGTACAGCAGAGTAAGAATCTAGAAAGCTCTAGGGCTCTTTAAACCCTCTTCCGCTTCGCGGGAGAGGGTGGCCGAAGGCCGGGTGAGGGTGAAGACAAGGGCAAACTAGCATATCCCCCTTTTTCGATATAAAATCCAACTCACTTAATTATTAATATTATTTAATTACTTAGATAAGCAGAAAAATGAAAAAGAAATTAATCGTCGGCAATTGGAAAATGAATGGAACCGCTCACTCTGGCTTAGAGTTAGTAGATAAAATAATGAGTAATTTATCCGAACAAGATGAGCTGAGTGCTAATTATGTTGTTTGCCCTCCAGCGGTTTATCTTAATCAATTAGAAAATGTATTAGATAAAAAATTAGTGAAGCTTGGCGCCCAAGATGTCAGTGAATACCCTAACGGTGCATACACTGGTCAAATTTCGGCTGAAATGCTTAAAGATTTGAATTGCGATTACGTGATTATGGGGCACTCAGAGCGCAGACAATATTGCGGCGAAACAGACGCGAGCATTGCCAAAAAATTTATGGCAGCGTTAGCTCAGAATATTACCCCCATATTATGTGTGGGAGAAAGTTTAGAAGCGCGTGAGGCAAATCAAACCGAACAGGTTGTTTTAGGGCAACTCAAAGCAGTGATAGAAATAGTAGGGGCAGAAAAATTTGCGCAAGGGGTGATTGCTTATGAACCTATTTGGGCAATAGGCACAGGTAAAACAGCAAGCCCAGAACAAGCTCAAGAAGTGCATGCGGCTATTCGAAATTTACTTAAGCAAAAATTAGGTGCCGAACTTGCTCAAAAAATGATGATTTTATATGGTGGCAGTGTAAAAGCCAGTAATTCAGCTAGTTTGTTTAATATGCCTGATATTGATGGTGCTTTAGTCGGAGGAGCGTCTTTAGATGCAAAAGACTTCCTTGGCATAGGCGAGGCTGCTAGAATGGCTCAAATTAATTAAGGTTAACCTGAGTTATGTATCA
>CAYSTH010000030.1:0-16991 GCA_964433995.1 uncultured Francisellaceae bacterium
GCAATTTTGTTTAGCACTTTTCCTAACGAGTTTAAATCGGGTATTTCAATGGTCAAATGAAATTTAGATGCATTGTCTAATTTATCTGTGAAAGTATTCACACGTATAATATTGACCTTTTCTGCAGTTAAAATGCTAGTAATATCTCTTAGTAGTCCTTGTCTATCATAGGCACTAATTTGAATATCCACTGGGTAAACCGAACGACTTGTATCGCCCCAAGAAACTTGAATCAGTCTGTGATCACTCTCTTCTGAAGTATGCAACACATTTAAACAATCTTGTCTATGGATGGTAATACCTTTACCAACAGTGATATACCCAATAATAGGATCGCCAGGTAATGGTTTACAACAATGTGCATACTGATATTTTAAGTCACCTATTCCTTGTATTGTTATTTCAGAACGTTGGTGTATCGCTCTAGATTCTCTGGCCACTATCGGCATTAATTCAGGTGCTAGGTTAACTTGAGGTGATATGGCATTAATAATCTGTGAAACCTTTAACTCGCCTATGCCTAAAGCATTGTACAGATCTTCAATCGTTTTAAAATGTAACTGTTGAGCAATTTTAACTAAAGGTACTTCTTCAACTCCCAAACGTTTAAATTCTTTATTAATTAAGTCTTGGCCAGCTTGAACATTTTTGTCTCTGTCAAGTTTCTTAAACCATGCTAAAACTTTGCTTTTAGCTCTTGATGAAAATAAATAACCTAAATGATGATTCAGCCAGTCTCGGCTAGGCCCACCTTCTTTTATTGTGATAATTTCTACTTGATCTCCAGATTTTAAAGGTCTGTTTAAAGGCACCATTTGACCATGTATTTTAGCCCCTCGACAACGATGACCAATGTCAGTATGTACTTGATAAGCAAAATCTAATGGTGTAGAACCTTTGGGCAAATCAATCACTTTACCTTTAGGTGTGAAGACATATACCCTATCTTCGAATAATTCAGATTTCAGTGAATCATCTACTGGTAAGTTATCAACATTTTCTAAAATCTGTCGTAAGAAAATTAATTTTTTCTGTAACTGTGGATCGGATTTGCTGCCTTCTTTGTAGCGCCAATGAGCCGCCACGCCCAGTTCAGATTCATGATGCATATCAACCGTTCTAATTTGCACTTCGAGCGATTTACCATTTGGGCCTATGACTGCGGTGTGCAAAGAACGATATCCATTTTCTTTAGGTGTAGCGATATAATCATCAAACTCTTGAGGAATGGGCTGCCACATACTGTGAACAATACCTAGCGCTCCATAACAATCTGAAATTTTATTTACCAATACGCGAACAGCTCGCACATCATATATTTCTTTGAAATCAACTTCTTTATGCATCATTTTACGCCAGATGCTATAAATATGTTTGGCACGACCTAACACTTCACATTCTATGCCTTCTTTTTGTAAGGCAAGTTGTAAATCATGTATCACCAAATTAATATATTGCTCTCTATCGACTCTTCTTTCGTCTAATAACTGAGCAATTTGTTTGTATGCATGTGGTTCTATGTATCTGAAAGCAAAATCTTCTAGTTCCCACTTAATTTGTCCAATCCCTAAACGATTGGCTAGAGGCGCATAAATATCACGCGTTTCGAGTGCCAGCTGCAATTTTATTTTATTATCCAAACGATAACTTGCTCGAAGTGCACTGATACGTTCTGCCAATTTAATTAATACCACTCGTACATCTTCAACTACCGCTAACAGCATTCTCCTTAAATTATCGCGTTGTTGTTCTGTACTTAAAGTATGTTCACGTGTGGTCTTTGACTGGGTTTCAGAAATTTGTGCCACTCCCTGAATTAAGGAGAGCACAGAGGGATCAAATTCTTTTTGAATGATTTCTGGAGATAAGTTAGCGTATTCAAATGAAAAATAAAGGATACTTGCTAATAACGTATCAATATCGGGATGCAAGGTAGATAAAATTTCGGCACAAACTAAACCTTGCCTTAAGCAAGATTCTTCATGGGCAGTGAGTTGGTGTGCACCATACTCAAAAGCAAGTTTACAAGCTTTGGATAATTTTTCCCGATCGGAATTATCTCTGTTTTCAGAAATTCGTTCAATCCAGTGAACTAAATCTATTGTGCCATCTTTTGTTTTAGGCAGGTCGTCCCTTACTTTGACCATTTTTTCCTCTTTTTTGTCCTTTAAGGCTAAATAATGCCATAGTTTCAATGTGATGTGTATGAGGAAACATATCCATGATGCCAATATGGGTCAACTCATAATTTTTTTCTTTGATTAAAATACCTGCATCTCTTGCAAATGATGCAGGAGAGCAAGAAACATATAAAATTTTATCAGGTGACCAACGTTCTATTCGCTCACAAACCTCCTTGGCACCAGAACGCGGTGGATCAATTAATAAAGCATCTGCTTTAGTCACCCAGGGTGATGATTCTAAATCTAATTTTTTAGTATCAAATAAATTAGCTGTATAAAATGCTGTTTTTTCACTTAGCTTATTTTTGACCGCATTATGCTTGGCTTTTTCAATTAACATTGCTTCACCTTCTACGCCAATCACTTGTTGTGCGTTGAGCGCCAAACCTAAAGTAAAATTACCCAATCCACAAAATAAATCAATCACTTTGTCTGTCTCTTTTAAATCGAGCCATGCTAATGCTTGATTGATCATTTTTTGATTAATGCCAGCATGAATTTGGGTAAAATCCAATGGATGGAAATCATAAGTTAATCTATGATGATGAATATCTATTGAATAATTTAACAAATTTTGTGAATCTTCAGGTGTGGTTAGCACAGGATATAGCTGATACACTGAGCTCGGCTTTCCTGGCTGCAAATAAATTTTAAATTCGTATTGTTGTCCAAATGCTTTAAGTTTTTCTAAGTCTTCTTGGGTGAATTCTTTAAGATGTCTAAACACCAAAGCAACTTCTGCTTTATCTGGTGTTGCACCCTCACCTACTGCCATTTCTATTTGAGGAACAGCGTCTTTAATCGATAAACTTTCAATTAAACTTTTAAGTGCTTCTAAACGTAAGCCTACGGCTGGAAATAAAATAGAACAGCTATTTAATTTTGCCAATTTATTGCTTGCGCGTTCTCTGAACCCAACATACATAATACTTTTTTTAGCATCCCACTTGACGCCAATTCGAGCTTTGCGACGATAACCAATATCATCCGACAACAATGGGTTTTGCCATAAGTCATGAGCAAAATCCAGCTGACTTATCTGAATTAGTAAGCTTTTTAAGGTTTCTTGCTTAAATTTAATTTGATTGGCATGACTGATGTGTTGTAACTGACAACCGCCGCATAAACCAAAATGTTCACAATGCGGCTTTATTCGTTGCTCACTCGTTTGTTTAAGCTCGGTCACTACCGCTTCTTCATATCGGCGGTGGCGCTTCATTATCCTAACCTGAGCGATTTCTCCAGGAAGAGCCCCTAGTACAAATACTTTTTTGCCATCCTGGCGAGAGGCAATACCAATGCCTTCATGGGTCAGGGCTGTGATACTTAAATCTTCTTGTTGCTCTTGAGTTAAATCTGTCTTCATAATTATGTTATTTAATTAACCTTGATTGTTTGATTTATCAATTTTACCTGAAATTAAGGTGGTTCAACAGGATAACATAATTAGTTGTTTAGCTGTATTTTACACATTTAAACCATTAAGATAGATTTAACTCATATCATTAAAATCACAATTTGGCTTTTTTACACTTTCTATCTCTATCAATTAAATTATTTTGTGCGGGTCTTTTGGGGGCTCTTTTTTCTGGCATCATAAAAACCACAGGAGGCGCTACATCACATAAAGAAATAGCTGCGATACCTTGACGTAGTTCTTCTATATTCTCCTCTAATAAAGCTGGGCACAAAATTTTGGCTTTTTTAATTTCTCTGCCATGATGATTTTCATTTAAATGGCATAAGGCTTTTCTTTTAATGCCTTTTTCTATCGGTATCAGATCATCTAACAGAGGAGCTGAAGGTTTTAAATCGTTATGATTAAAAAATGAAAGCGTTGCCAAATCATCGCATAATGAATCTTCTGTACTATTTACTTCTTCGCTAATAATAGGTTCATAACAAGGTGGCACAAAAGTAGGACAAGACGGAAGAACAGGATAAATTTTGGGCGTAGGTATCTGCATAAAACAAGGCATTTTTATACTCTTTGAAAAGATATTTTGAATCATTGTATTCATGCAATCTTTTACTAAATCAAACACATTCTGATTCGCATTATTTTTAAGACTCAGATCGGCATGATGACTTAGTAAGAGTTGAATCATTTCAACACTTTCAAAAGTCACTGCGGCCATAATCGGAGTCGTGCCATCTTGTGCATGTATTTTATTAACATTAGCTCCTTTGTTAATTAAAATTTGAGCTTCTTCTGGATGATTATTAATGGCTGCTGCAAATAAAGCCATACTTAACATCTCAGGTGAAATGTATTGACCCGGTAAATTTAATAAAGCATAAAATGTTTTCTTGCGATCATACCACAATGCTATAGCCAGGGCATTATCACTATTATTATCTATATCATAAAAAGAACTCGGATTATTCTGAAGTAAAATAAAAGTACATTGATCATGCCCAGCCTGAACAGCACATAAAAATGGTGTCATCTGGTTTTTGTCTTTTGCTCGTACATCTGCACCAGAATCAATTAAAATTTGAATAATCGCACTGTTGCCTTTTTTAGCTGCATTGAGTAGGCGTGTATTTTTTTCTTCTTGTGGTAATTGAGAATATAATTGTTGAAAACCTAAATAAGGTGAAAACGAATCCATTTTTATACCTGCTGTTTTTTTAACTTAAATAATATGGTGTGATTTTAGCGAATCGCTTTTCAGCACAAAAGGAATCTGTGACATGCTGTAGCATTAAAAAGACAAATGGTCATTTAAAAAAATAAGTTAAGATTTTTTTGTTATAAAACCTAAAATAAAAGTTAAATAGATAACTTTTATTTCGGTAGATCCGGTGCCTCTGGAATAGGTTTGCCTGGAATCACTGGTTTTAAAGATTCGGGTTCAGATTCGTTGATAGCGTCTTGTAAGCTGGCTTCTTCTGCTGAAAGCGGATCTTGCTCTTCTGGTGGCATCGGTTGGATGCGGCTACGATAATCACTATTCCATTTGCAACCACCATTTGCCAACACATTAAAAGCTAAAAAAGCATAAATAATTAATGTATAAATAATCAGCTTATTATTTCTTGATCTGGCTATTTTTCTTTGTTCTTGACGCATAAGCTATATCCTGCAATTAAAACATTGTTAATATAGTTTAGTATCTAAGTAAGTTTATAGCTTGAATATTACCTTCAAGCAAGGTATATATCTGCAAAGGAAAATTTTGTTCGTTAACGTATTGGTGAACTCTTTGCCAAAATTGATCGCTTTACTTAGTTCTGTGCTTATACTCTGTATATTTCCTCAGGCTATGGCTGTTGGACAACAATATAAAATAGCTATTCTGGCAGAACCTCATCATTTTGAATTAAGCAACTTAGTAGAAGAATCTTTATATAAAATCCCTCATGTTAAATCTAGAATTATCCGTTTTGAACCCAAAGCAGATCATGCTCAAAATCAATTAACCCGATCTAAACAAAAATTTGATTTAGCATTAATCGTTGGCCCTAAGTCATTACGTTATTTTTTTGAAAATCAACCATTTGATTATTCTTTGCCCGTTGTCAGTATTTTATCTAGACCTTCGGATTTAGATAAAATCCTTCGAGACAAGTTACCACAACAAAAGCAACAGGCAACCACTAATATTATTCAACTTCATTTAGACCAACCCATTTATAGGCAATTAAATCTGATTCGTGCTTTATGCCAGCAATCAAAATGTATAGGCTCTATTGGGATCGCCCTGGGACCTAGCTCAAAAAATTACAGAAAAGAACTTGAAAAACTATCAGAACATAATCAAACACCTATTAATATAGTCGAAATCAACCCCCTTCTTCACCCAGTTGAAAATATGCATCATTTGTTAAAAGAATCGATGATGCTGCTTGCCATACCTGATGAGGCGCTTTTCAATTCGCGAACGGGGCGAGGTTTATTACTCAGCAGCTACCATAATAAAACACCCATTATTGGTTACTCTAAAGCCTATGTGAATCACGGTGCGCTGGCTGCCGTTTATACTTCGCCCAAACAATTAGCTGAAGAAACCTCTAGCCTAATTTTAGAAGCCATTAACACACCACGCCCATTTGCCTTTAAAGAAATATACAGCAAAGATTTTTCTGTCGCGATCAATCCTCAAGTCGCGAAATCAATGGGATTTATATTAAAATCTGAAAGCGATATAAAACAATTAATGTTATCATTAGAAACAAAAGAGATACCTCATGGTTAATGAATGGGGGATTAAAGCTCGAGTCTTATTCTTAACACTGGTGCCGACTATTGTTATTTCTTTATTGCTCAGCGCTTATTTCACCAGTAGTCGATTGCAAGATTTGGAAACAGCATTGCGTGACAGAGGTTACGCATTAGCATTACAACTTGCACCCGCAAGTGAATATGGCGTTTACTCTGGCAATGCTCGCACATTGCATGAACTCACAAAAGAAGCACGCAGTGATCCTGAGGTTTTATCTGTCACTATTTTCAATCGTGAAGGCGATGTTTTAACAAAAGACGGTCACGATATAGATATTAAACCACCTGAAATTCCTTCGCTCGAAAATCAAAGTAAACTCAGAGAAATTATTGTTACAGAAAGAGGCAATTCTTTATTTTTCACTGCCCCTGTTTTTATTAGAGACATCTACCTAGACGACTTTAATACGAATTTACCCAATAATCACCCAGTTGATTTATCTCTAAATCATGTGACGAGCAATACTCAAATCACACGCGACCATATATTAGGTTGGATTACGATTGAAATTAGTCGTGCTGATACAACACTAAGACAATTTAAAGCTTTGGTTGCTTGCAGCATTATTGTACTGATTGGCTTAGGCATCAGCTCTATTTTCGCTTTTAGAATGGGACGAGATGTCACTCGACCTATTTTAGAAATGGCTTATGCCGTCGAAAAAATTAAAGATGGTAATTTAGATGCTAGAGTCTACACCAATGCCAGAGGTGAATTAAGATTGCTCGATGAAGGCATCAACAGCATGGCACAATCTTTAAAAGCAGCCCATGAAGAAATGCAACAAAGTGTAGAACAAGCTACTGCCGATTTAAGACAAACATTAGAAACCATCGAAATTCAAAATATTGAACTTGAAATGGCTAGAAAAGAAGCCGAAACAGCAAGTAGAGTAAAATCCGAATTTTTAGCAAATATGAGCCATGAGATTAGAACCCCTCTAAATGGTGTCATTGGTTTTATTAATTTATTAACTAAAACTGAATTGAGTTATAAGCAAATTGATTATTTACAGACTATTAAAAAATCAGCTTCCAGCTTAATGACCATTATTAATGACATTTTAGATTTTTCGAAAATGGAAGCTGGAAAGCTACGTCTAGATAATTTAGCAATGGATCTCAGAGAATGCATTGAAGATGCCTTAACTTTACTCGCTCCTCAAGCTCATGAAAAAGCGCTAGAGTTAGTGCCTTTGGTTTATAGTGATGTTCCGACAAAAATATTAGGTGACCATTTACGTTTAAAACAAATCATCACTAACCTGGTGAGCAATTCTATTAAATTTACTGAAAAAGGCAGCGTTATTGTTCGAATCATGTTAGAAAAAGATTCGGGCACGCGAGTGGTTCTATGTGTCAGCGTGACAGATTCTGGAATAGGTTTAACGAATGATGAACAAAAAACATTATTCCAAGCCTTTAGACAAGCAGACTCCACTTCTACTAGAAAATATGGTGGTACTGGTTTAGGTTTAGTGATTTCTAAACGTTTAGTACAACAAATGGATGGCGAAATCGGTGTAGAAAGTGAATCGGGTAAGGGGTCTACTTTTTGGTTTACTTTTGTCGCAGAAAAAGTGCTACAAGATAACTTACCTTCAAAAATGCTGAATGGTTATCGCTTTTTATTGTATGAACAGCACCCCACATCTCGACTAGCGATTAATCATTTATTAGGCATTTGGGGTTGCAGTGTCTATGAATTAAACGATATTGGTCAGCTCGAAACGGAGCTCGAGCGTGCCAGTTTAAACAATCAACCTTATCACATGTTATTATTAGGGATGAATCAACCCGATCTTAACAGTCATTTTGTCGAAGATTGTGTGAAAAAGGCGACTACAACGTATAACGTACCCGTTGGGGTTTTGCCTAATACAACAGATGAAGTGGTCACCAAGAGTATTATTGAATCTGGCGCTGCATTTTGTTTATCCAAACCCGTTAGATTACATAATTTATTTGATAGTTTGTGTCGATTGTTGGTGCATGATTACGCATCAGAATTAAATAAAATTCAACAGTCTAAACAAACAACCCTTAATATTAATCCTACAAAAGCGGCATCTGAACATATAGAAAAACGATTTGAAGTATTGGCTGTCGACGATTATCCAGCAAATTTAAAATTACTAAAAGCACTCATAGAAGATTCTGGTATTAAAATCACAGGTGTCACCTCAGGTAAAGAAGCTTTACAATACGCCAGATTGCATGAGTTTGATTTAATTTTAATGGATATTCAAATGCCCGGCATGGATGGACTGGAAGTCACAGATAGAATTCGACAACTCCCACTAGGAAAAGAAGTGCCCATTATTGCGTTAACGGCTCATGCACTGGTGAGTGAGAGACAAGCACTACTTCAAGCAGGATTTGATGATTATCTCAGTAAACCTATTCAAGAAGGTGAATTGATGAACATGATTAAAAAATGGGTCAGAAAAAAAACAGTCGTGACGCCTTCTGCCCCTCCTGTTCTTCTTGAATCTGAGGCTAAACCCTTAGTTTACGATTGGCATATGGCTTTGAAATTAACTGGCAATAAACCTGAAATAGCCAAAGAAATGTTACTTCAGTTGAAAAAAATGCTCCCTAGAGAACGCGAAGCTATTTTACTGTGTTATACCACAAAAGATTATGCTGCTCTTAGAGAAAAAGTGCATCATTTGCATGGTGCTACTTGTTATTGTGGCGTACCTCGATTAAAAAATGCCTTACACCATTTAGAAACGATTATCGCACAAGGCCTTTCAAAGCAAGAAAACCTTGACGATGAATATGAAAAAACACTTACAGTGGCTATAGAACAAGCTAACCTAGAAATTAATAACCTGATCGATGCAGAATATTATGCTTACTAGGGGCCGTTTTGCCCCCCCCCTACCCAAAAACTACATTTTCAAAACAGTTGCTGCAACTACAGCTTGAATATGTAGTTTTTTTAGATACTATAAACAAGTTGTAGTACGCAGAGAATGCTGTATTACCTTAATTTTTCGTGTCTTCTAAGTTGAACTCTTTCTTTATTTTCATGCTGTGAATGTAACAAAGAAAAAGAATTTTCCTTTCTAAAAGAAGGCGTATATATTGACATTTGACTAAATTTCTCTGACAAACAATCTAAATCCATTTCTTTTTCTGAAGATTTTTTAAGCTGCCGAGATGAGTCTCTCAGCATGACTCTTTGTTTTAATCCTTGCCATTCTGCTTTATGTTCTAAAGGCGTTCCGCCTATATTAAGCTCAACTAAGCTATTTGTTTTATCATCTTTTACGACTCGTTGCAGTTTTGTACAACCGTGTAAATTTAAATTGGTTAATTTAGGGTTTCTAGCAAGATGCATCCATGAAAGCTGCCTACAATTAACTGCAATCAAACTTAGCAAGTGATTATTTTCACAACGCACGCCTTTTAGTAACAAACGCTCTGATAGATCTAAGCTTGTTATCTGATTGTCATCGCAATTTATTTTTTCAACTGCAGAACAACCTTCTATATTTAGAAATTTAATTTTGTTTTGATTACAAATAAGTTCTTTAAGATTTAGACATCCTTTTACATTTAAAACGATTAATTTTCCGCCGACACAGCGTATTTCTTGAATTTCGGTATAATCTTCGAGATCGAGCACAGTAACTGAGCAATCGCTTAAAGTTAAAAATTTAAGGTTTTTTAAATAATCGGCGTTTTCTTGAGAATAAACAAAACGTGTTATACCCGTTAATGTTAACCCCTCTTCTTCTTCGTTCTGAAGAATAGCCAGATCAATAATATTTTGATTGAGGTTGTTTAATAATTCGTCTCGAATGCTCATCTCTGCAAGCGTTTGATTCGGTGTTTTTAGCAGCCTATTGATGAGTGGACGATGTATATCATCAGGAAGAGGATAAAACGAGTTAAAGAAAGCAATTTCTTCGTTTTGTCTCTCTTTTGTAGTTTTAAAGGCAGGGATAAATTCGAGAATCGCTGTTTCAGGAGGTAGCTCAAGCGGCAATGATTTATTCAAAGAATAAAGAATTTTATAAAGTGGTAATAAAAAATCTTGACGCGTAATGGCTTGATTATATTCTTTACTGATCAATCTAAAATTAAGAAATTCTGGTATCGTAAAATGGTTGCTGGCAATAAATTGAATAATGTCATCGGGTAGTCTAATAACGGTATCAGTCATAGTGTGCTCCTACGCTGCGTAATAGAATGATGAAATCATAATAAGTTTGCCTACATACACGCTACATTGGCAATCTGCACTTATAACTTAAGTCTAACACTATATTTTCTAATTTTCCTAGACAAATATTTTTATTTTTCTGCTACCGCCATTGCATAAATATATTTTTTTTCGTCACTGATATTGACATGAATGACTGTGATGCCTAGCTTCTCTAATAATTTTTTACTTGTTGGGGTATAATTTACAACAGGCTTGCCCAAATTATCAGGTAAAATACTAAAATCTTGAAACCGTAACCCAAACCTTAATCCTGTGCCCATGGCTTTCACAATGGCTTCTTTATAAGCAAATCGTTTGGCTATGAACCGAGGCTTATCAGAACATTTTTGGTATAAAGCCAATTCTTGAACAGATAAAATTCTATTGGCTAATCTATCTGGATGTTTAAGCCATATTTTAGCTATTCTATTATAATCAAGAATATCATTGCCTATGCCATGTATCATGTTTAGCTCCCTTTTCTTGCTTCCAGCATGAGCCCTTTCATTTTAGAAACGGCTTTTTCAAAACCATCGAATAAGGCTTGAGAGACAATGCTATGACCAATATTTAATTCGTAAATTTCAGGAATAGCTGCAATAGCAGAAACGTTTTGATATGTTAAACCATGACCTGCATTCGAAATAAGACCTAATTGATGTGCTAATTTGGCAGATTGTTGTATTTTAATCAATTCATGATCACGAGCAGATTTATCTTGTTTATTTAAATCGGCTTCAGCATAAGCGCCTGTATGCAGTTCTATTAATTTGGCTCCTGTTTGGTGAGCCGCTCTAATTTGTGCTTCTTCTGGGTCTATAAACAAAGAAACTTGAATATTATTTTTTTGTAAAATTTCTGTATATTGCTGAATTTTATCGAAATATTTTACAACATCCAAGCCCCCTTCGGTGGTGAGCTCCTCACGTTTTTCTGGCACAAAACAGCAATATGTGGGTTGAATATTAAGCGCAAAATCAACCATTTCTTGCGTCACAGCCATTTCAAAATTAAGCCTAGTTTGAATACTTTGACTTAATAATTTAACATCTCTGTCTTGTATATGTCGTCTGTCTTCGCGCAAGTGAACTGTAATACCATCAGCACCTGCAGATTCTGCTAATAATGCCGCGTAAATAGGTTCGGGATAAGGAACATTTCCACGAGCTTGTCTTAAGGTAGCGACATGATCGATATTAACACCTAAATATATTGACATAAAATGCTCCTATTGAATGGTATCCCATTCTATTCCTGCTAACTCACGTGTATGTATTTTTTTGTCGCCTAAATGATAATCGAGCGATCGTCTCATTACTTTTTTAGTCGCTTTAAGAAAAATAGATAAATCTATATTCTGATGATTCAGACTGCTAAAAAAAAGGTCTAATTTATTTAAATCTAATTGAGCCATTAATTTTAATAATAATCCTGACAAACTATCGATTGTATCTTGCTTTACACAGATAAAACCAGTGATAGGATTATAGTAATAATAACCTGTCTCATGAATAGGGCTATGAGACTCTGCAATAGTCTGAAATTGAATGCCATACCCCACTGCTGTCAGCAAAGCCATTTCAATGGCTCTCAATATAAACTGACTCATATGATTTTTAGATAATTGATATTGTTGGCATAAATTATCGATATTAAACAAATATCCTATCGCAAGGTGAAAAACTGAAAAGAGTTCAGGATTGGGATCTTCTTTTTTTAAAAACCGCAGCACCAATTCGTTGACATATAAACCAAAAATAAGTTGATTACCATGCGTATAATTTGTGCTAGCGCTATATTTATCATGCTCTTCAAGATGAGTAAGTGTTTTTAATTCACCCTTACCCACAAAAGAGAAAGAAAGTAATTTAAAAGGAAAGAGACATGCTCTAAACGGGCTTTTAGGACGTTTAGCGCCTTTAGCAATTAAGCCTACACGTCCATATTGTTGTGTAAAAACATCTAAAAGCACACTGGTTTCTGAAAAAGGCTTTTGATGTAAAATATATCCTAGTTCTTTTTCAATACGCATAATTAATCAAAATCATGATACCCTAAATGCTCTAAGCTATTACTGTCATCAGACCAGTTTTCTTTTACCTTAACCCATAACTCTAAAAAGACTTGCTTGCCTACAAAAGACTCAATAGAACGTCTTGCGATGGTACCAATTCTCTTAATTCTCTCACCATTGTCACCAATCGCAATAGCTTTTTGGCTTGCTCTTTCTACCCAAATAGTGGCACCAATTTTAATAATTTTTTCTTGATCATCCCAAGTGTCGACTGAAACCGTTGTTGCATAAGGGATCTCATCACCTAATTGTAACATCACTTGTTCACGAATCATTTCACCAACATGAAATCCTGGACTGCGATTAGTTTTAGATTCTTGAGGGTAATAAAATGGCCCCTCAGGAATATAATGCATAATTTCTTTTTGTAATATATCGCATTGTGACCCTTTTTCAGCTGAAATAGGGATAACCTGGGTAAATTCATATTTAGATTGTAAATTTAATATATAGGGTAAGATTTTTTCTTTATTTTTCACCGTATCAATTTTATTAATCACTAAAAAAACAGGGGCTTTAATTGATTGTAACTTTTTTAATACTGCTTCATCTTCATCTGTAAACTTGAGCACTTCCACTAAAAACAGTACGACATCGACATCAATTAATGCTTTGGAAGCAGCTTGATTCATGTATTGATTTAATTTTTTCTTAGACTCTCTATGCAATCCAGGTGTATCAACAAAAATTAATTGTTTGTTATCTAAGGTGATAATGCCTTGAATTTGCTGACGAGTTGTCTGAGGCTTTGGAGAGGTAATACTTAAATGACTGCCTAAAAAAGCATTAAGTAATGTCGACTTACCCACATTCGGGCGACCTACAATAGCAATAAAGCCTGAATAGGTTTTTGGGGTGTTTATATTGTTCATTGTACTCATATTTTAATCTGCTGTATTGCTAAATAGGCCGCATGCTGTTCTGCAAAACGCCTGGATTTTCCTCTGCCAATGGTTTCGATTTTTAAAGTTTCGATAACACATTTGACCGTAAAAAACTGATTATGTTGTGGACCTTCAACTGTTTCTACTGTATAAACAGGCAAATTTAAATGCTCTGCCTGCAAATATTCTTGAAGTTGTGTTTTGGCATCTTTAGATAATTTAATCAATTCTGGTGATGCAAGCTTTTGTTCGTACCAAATAAGAACACATTTTTTAAGTGATTCAAAATCACTGTCTTCGTAAATAGCGCCTATGATTGCCTCTAAGGCATCTGCTTGTATTGATTTTCGATAAATACCACCTGATTTTAACTCACCTTGACCCAACAGTAGGTGTTCACTTAAATCAAAATCTGTGGCAATAACTGCTAACATTTGTCCACAAACTAAACTTGCACGCATACGCGTTAACTCACCCTCTGAAGCCTTAGGGAAATGTGCATATAACGTCATAGCCATGATGCCATTTAGCAGTCCGTCGCCCAAAAACTCCAAACGTTCATTATTTGCACCACTTGCACTTCGGTGTGTTAATGCTTGAACAAGCAAGGCCTCATTTTTAAAAGAATATCCTAGCTTATGTTGAAGCTTCGATAATGCTAAACTCTGCATATGATTACTTATATCGACTCCTGATAACCAAAAAAGACAACCAAATCAATATTTGCTATAAGGTTTTTTCTTATTTCATAATTTAAAGATATTGTTCTTTTGTTATTTTTTTCTTGAATGATTAACTTATCCGCTGATATGGCTGTAATTGAATTTACCATTAAATATTTACTAAAACTATCACGAATTTGTTCAGGTATTTGATCTTTTATTTCTGCATTATGAGCCACTTTGTCAAAAGCTGCTTTAATTTCATAATCTTCCATATAAATGGGAAGTAATTTTAAAAATACCGTTAAAAAAAAGCCTAAAAACAGAATAATGATTAGCCATCCTGTTAGTGCCATACCTTGTTGTTGTTTTTTCATTGTTCACTTTCCTTGTTTTATTATTCCGTTAATAAACTAATTAATTTTGGACCAAACATGATTCCAGCGTATGTCCTTTTGAATGTTATTCCAGCTCATCCAAATAAAAAAGGCTCTTCCTTTAATCATTTCTTCTGGTACAAAACCCCAATATCGTGAATCATGGCTATTATTCCGATTATCTCCCGCCACAAAATATTGTCCTTCTGGCACCACTCTTTCTTCCATATTAATTTGTTCGGTTGGTCTTAAATAGATATTATGGGTTTTGCCTTCTAACTGCTCAACATAACGATTCACCATAATGGATACGTCAGGCTCTGCATCAAGCTCTTTACCTAAAAAACTTTGCTCTTGTGGTTTCCCATTGATATATAACACATTGTTTTTGTATGCTATTTTTTCTCCAGGCATCCCAACGACACGTTTAATTAAATTCATATCCGGATTTTGAGGATATTTAAAAACAATAATATCCCCTCTTTTGGGTTGGCCAATAGCAACAAGTTGCGTATTAAAACCGGGTAGTTTTAACCCATAATTGAATTTATTCACTAAAATAAAATCACCTGTTTCAAGAGTTGGCTTCATCGAGCCTGAAGGAATGCGGAAAGGTTCTGCCACAAATGATCTAATCAGAAAAACAATTAAAATCATAGGAAAAGCTAATCTTGAAAATTCGACTATCCATGGTTCTTTTTCCGATTTAATCAATTTCTTACCCAAAAACCAAATCGTACCCGTTAACACGACAGCAACCATTAATAAAAAACCAAAATCCATATATAGTTTCATTATTTATTCTCTTTTTTAGAATCAGATTTTACTTTTAAAATAGCTAAAAAGGCATCTTGCGGAATTTCAACTTGTCCTACTTGTTTCATCCGTTTTTTACCTTCTTTTTGTTTTTCTAAGAGCTTTCTTTTACGCGAGACGTCACCACCATAGCATTTTGCCGTCACATTTTTTCGCAAAGCTTTAATGCTTGTTCTGGCAATGACATTGCTGCCTATCGTTGCCTGAATAGCCACATCGTACATTTGTCGTGGTATCACTTCTCGTAATCTTTCTGTTAAATCTCTGCCTCTTGTGATGGCATGATCTTTGTACACAATGGCGCTCAAAGCATCCACTCTATCGCCGTTGATTAAAATATCTAGCTTAACCAAACTGGCCGCTTGGAATCGCACGAAATGATAATCAAAAGAGGCATAACCTCTACTAACTGATTTTAATCTATCAAAGAAATCAAGCACCACTTCATTTAGAGGTAGTTCATATGTTAATGACACTTGGTTTCCTAAGAAAAGCATCTTGGTTTGAACCCCTCGCTTTTCCACACAGAGTTGAATAACATTACCCAAATAAGTTTGCGGTACTAATATATGTGCTTCGACGATAGGCTCACGCATTTCTTCTATGATAGCCGCATCTGGAAGGTTAGAAGGATTATCAATATTTAAAATATCCCCTTTCCGAGTCACTATTTCGTAAACAACGGTAGGCGCGGTGGTAATTAAATTTAACTGATACTCACGTTCAAGCCTTTCTTGAATAATTTCCATATGCAATAGGCCTAAAAAGCCACATCTAAAACCAAAGCCCAAAGCTTGAGAAGATTCTGGTTCAAAAAATAAAGACGCATCATTTAAACTTAATTTGCTTAATGCTTCTCTGAATGCTTCAAAGTCTTCCGCATTCACAGGGAATACACCTGCAAATACTTTTGGTTGAATTTGCTTAAAACCTGGCAGCCCCTCGGTGGTGCCATTTTTGGCAGTTGTAATGGTATCCCCTACTGGTGCACCATGAATGTCTTTTATACCCGCTATGACAAAACCGACTGAGCCTGTATGTAATTCATCACAAAATTCTCTTTTAGGGGTAAAAAAACCTACTTCGGTAACAAGGTGTTCTTGACCAGTAGATAATATTTTTATTTTGCTGCCTTTTGTTATACGACCATTTTTCACTCTGACAAGAGAAATAACGCCCATGTAACTATCGAACCAAGAGTCAATAATAAGCGCTTGCAAGGGCGCATCTGGCTCCCCTTCTGGCGCAGGCACAAGTGCCACGATTTGTTCTAGTAACTCAGTGATACCTATACCTGTTTTAGCACTCACTTTAATAGCATGATGTGCCTCAATTGCTATAATTTCTTCAATTTCTTGAATGACTCTTTCCGGTTCAGCTTGAGGTAAATCTATTTTATTTAAAACAGGAATAACCACTAAACCTTGCTCTAGTGCAGTGTAACAATTCGCAACGGTTTGAGCTTCCACGCCTTGTCCTGCATCGACAACTAATAAAGCACCTTCACATGCGGCCAATGAGCGAGAAACCTCATAAGAAAAATCAACA
>CAYSTH010000031.1:0-16800 GCA_964433995.1 uncultured Francisellaceae bacterium
AAATGTAGGTTGCTCTGCAATTTGGAATTTACGGCTATCAAAAACACCGAACATTCCGGTCGAAAGGTCATAACCTGCAGATGTAACAAGAGTGCAATCTGGCCTTAAGTATGGCTGCCGTGCTAGCCCTTTAAGAGGTCGTAAATGTCGGTAGGTGCTTGAGTCGTATAATATTCCTGTGTGTCTCTCAGGCGGGTCAATGCGCACCCAAGACTTTGAACGCATATCATATTGTTCCCAAGTAGCTATATTTGAAAGCACACGAGTCAATGCTGGTTTAGAAACCTCCTGTATTCGAGTTTCATCTGTACTTGGATCAGTATATACATAAACTATTGATCCTCCACGTTGGTAGTATTGCGAGTTGTGCGCTAGTTCTAGTTCGGCAGCATCAAGGATTCTATGCATTTCACCCTTAACAAGTCGAATGATCGGTTTCATTCGTGCGGCTTGAATATCAATTTCCAATTTATGTAATAAGTCGCGGATATGCCTATCAGCGCAATGGCCGTGTAAACATTTAAAGCCACCTATAGGGTAATTATCATCAGGCTCAAAATATGCTGTTCCGCTATCAATTTGCCCACTATGCTCATTTAGCCAAGGACAAGTAATGTCGTGCTTGCCCTCACCAAGTGGTGATTTGTATATATTAAGCATTTGCAGCGAAGCAAGTACGGCATTCTCTTCGGGGCGAGGGGTCCAAACTTGATCTTCATCCGAGCCTTTAGTGCTCATATTTTTTCGGCTATTTATATTTGAGCGACTTGGCTCAATCATTTCAAGTTGAAGACCATTAATTAGTTCTTGAACAGAATAACGTTTATCAGGTGCCCAGCTTTCTAGTTTGCAAGGGAATGGTGGCTCATGCTTGCCATTAACAGCAACAGGGAGCCTTGCCAATCGAGCAGTCGGGCCATTCGCGCCAGGATCACATAACCCTGCATTCACAATAGCATTCATTAATTGATCTGCTAATTTAGCGCTTGATATCGGTACATCTAATATGTAACCAGCCTGGTAATTCCCAGGTGAAGTTTCAATGAGCCAGCTTGGTTCTAAGGTTAATCGTTCCATTGGAACTTTAGTACCTATATCGTCAAACATGACTGCACATAATTCTTGAAATTGTGATTTTTTGCGCCGGTATTCACCATTTTCAGTGGGTTTAAATCGCGCTAAGCTACAATAGTTATTCGCGTCTGAAGAGAGTTCAGTTGATTCGTTTGACCATGGTTGGCCAAACCATTTGCCTTTATCAACATTCGCGGGATTGCCTTTAAAGCTCACCAATATTGGGTATTCGTTATTTAAATTATCTCCAAAGATCGCGTGTAGAAAATCGTTGTTGCTTACAACATTAGTTTTGTCGCTTTTATCGGTTTTTGAGTCTTTAGGAGTGAAATTTGTTAAAGCTGTACTCATTATGCTTCCTCCCTATTAGCTAGTTTGCGGCTTGAATCAATATTTTTTGCAATCCATTCATCTATTTCAGACTCGATCCATCCAACAGATCTATGACCAAGCGAAATTGGACGAGGGAAAGTGCCTTCAGAAATTTTTGCGTACATAGTGCTTCGTGGGAGACCAGTTCGGTCTGCAACAGAAGGGCGTCTTAAGATCTTTGTAACCATGTTTATGCCTCCTCAGGCGTTGTTGAACACAGTTACCAATTAAGAAGGAGATAGGGGACTATCCTGCAAGCTATCTCTTTAAGAAAATTTATATTCTTGAATAGACTGAAATTTTTTAATTAAAGGGGATAGTGCAGGATAGTTTTCCCACCCTGGCTGCTTTTATTTGAATTTATTTTTTGTTTAAGATTTGCTTAAGTCGCGCCACAGTGATGTTTTCTTTATCCGCTGTTTGTTTTAAGAAGTCTTTGACGCCCTTAGCTTTTAGCTCGTTTACTTCGTTGTGTAATCTCTGTTTTCTTTCAGATGCTGATTCTTTATCACCCCCACCGGCAGCAGGATTATCGATCAATTGCATGATTCTTCGCTTGTTGATTTTGATCTTGTCAGCTTGAATAAACAGCAATTCAGTTAGTTCTATAGAATAGCCAGCCATCTCAAGTTTAAGGCTTTCTTCTGCTTGTAAAGTAATGTGGCTAGAATGCTTCTTGCCTCGGAAGACACCAATTTTCCAGCGTGTAGCGTTTGAGGGGATGGTGTGAGGCATTGGAAGATCAAGTATTTTTGAAACAAATTTTGCAATCAAATACCCAGAACATTGCCAGTGTTCAATATAATCCTGTGGAACTTGTACACGATTTATATCATCCCGTTTGTCGCAAAAAATAAAAGCTACAGGCTTATTTGAACGGTTAACAAGGATGTTTACTGACATCGAACATGCTTCTTCGCAACCAGGGCAAACAGCGCTTTTTGCTGGTGGCCCTTTCTCTAACAGTCCACTTGCTTTCATGCAGGCTACAACATCAACTGGCCACTCATTCAATTCATGAGTATTTATAAGAACAATTTTACCCTTCTGTGCAGATATGCGATTTATCAATTTAATCAAAACAGAGTCTTGTTTCATACCTCAACTGGCTCTTCTGTCTCCAGCTGTATAGTTTGCACTTGAGGCTCAATACCAGAGGCTTTCAACATTGCGCGTAATTTTAATCCAGTTTCATTGTATTTGAGTGAACAAGAATTTGGGAATGTTAACCTGATGGGGAAATTTTTGGGTGGCTGATCATAATCGACTATTGTTGGTACGATTAACTCAACTTGAGTGACATTATAAAGCTGTAATGGGATTGATTTGCCAGCCTGGTCAATCTGGTTATAGATCGCATATCGATTTTGATAGGGATCGACTTCAAATGTTATATGATCACTTTTATTCATTTGTGAAGTGAAGCGCATCTTTTTCACATAAACATCTTGGATCCCGCTTCCAATGTCATATGAAAAACTAAAATCTCTGTGGCGTATTGGGGTGAGGTTATATACCCGATCATCTTTAGTATCGTCAGGTAAGTTCTCAATTTTAAGAATCGCCTTAGCAAAGAGTTTTTGTAATTCCACAACAGTTTTTTTAGGGCCTTGAAAATTAATATCTAAAGTGCCTTCTTCTTGAGCGTAAACGAAAACAATTTCAAAAGCGGGGTTATGTGGCCTTTGATCAAATTCACCCTCAACCCATTCAACACTTTGTTGGGAAAAATCTTCAGGGAAAGCAAAAAAACAATCTTGCTCACCGCGACGATAAACTTCCACAATACAATTATTGCCCCGACCTTCACTAAGGTGAAAGTGGTCTCGAATCATTTTGGCCAATAACAGTATGCTTTCTTTATCACAAGCTGCTTGTCTATGTCCCATATTGGGGCGCTTTCGCCAATAGCGGCCATGCAAAGTGTCAGCATGATAAAACCGGGTAGCGCCTTTCCAGAGTTCAGGATGCTCAAGAAACGTTGTTATCGCACGGTGGTAATTATTTGGAAGATTTGAAAGTGATTTGATAAAGTTTTCGAGTTGTTCTGGCTCATCACTCATCTGCCATTTTGCTTCATCTATAATGGCAAGACAGCCCTTTTTACAGCTGAGCTCATAAATTTCTTGAAGTATGGAGTCTATTTTGTTTCTTTGTTTCTCAGGTAATAAAAGCCATTCCTCAAAAAGAGCATCAGTCTTTGCTTCTTTCATAGCCTTAAAGTCAAGTTCGGCAAATAAGTTATATTTTGCAAAAAAAAGAGCCAGTAATGCATTTGGCATTTGTCTAAAACAATGCCTAGTTGAATAGTTTCTAGCCATATAGTCCCTTAAATACTGCAAATTACTTCAGTTGGTTGGATTGTATCAGGTCATACTGTATATTGCAGTACATTTACAGTACTGTCAGGAGGGAAATATGACGATAACAAGTAAGGCAGCTACCCTGTCTTTTCGTATAAAGCCTATACTTAAAGAAGCATTACGCGCTGCAGCAGCACAAGAACATCGCTCTTTGTCAAATATGATAGAAATGTTGATTTTGAATTACTGTGATCGAAATGACATCAATGTCACTAAACAGGATGATTCAATTGATAACAAAGAGCTAATAGGGTGTAAAGATGTTTGAACAAACGTTTAAAAATATTGATGATATTTTACATAAAGATTCTGGTTGTAGCAGTGAGTTAGATTATGTAGAACAGACTTCTTGGGTGTTGTTTCTCAAATATCTTGATGATTTTGAAAAAGATAAGCAAGCAGAAGCAAAACTAGCAGGAAAGACCTATAAACGAATTATTGGCACAGAATACCGATGGGATGTTTGGGCTGCCCCCAAAGGCAAAGATAGCAAATTAGATTACCATAAAGCTTTAAATGGTGATGATCTCAAAGAGTTTGTCGATCATAAACTTTTTCCCTACTTAAAGAAATTTAAAATAACTGCTGAAACTCCAGATACAATTCAATACAAGATTGGTGAAATCTTTAATGAGCTAAAAAATAAAATTCAAAGTGGATATAACCTCAGAGAAGTTATTAATTTAATCGACCAGCTCCGCTTTCGTTCACATGCTGAAAAGCATGAAATGTCTCATTTATATGAAGACAAGATCAAAAATATGGGTAATGCTGGAAGGAATGGGGGCGAATACTATACGCCAAGGCCTCTCATTAAAACGATTGTGAAAGTTTTGGACCCGAAAATTGGGGATAAAATTTATGATGGTGCTATTGGGTCAGCAGGGTTTTTGGTAGAAGCATTTGAATATCTCAGGAGCAAGAAGTTAAGCACCAAAGATATTACTATCTTGCAAAAGAAGACATTCTACGGCAAAGAGAAAAAAGCCCTTGCGTATATCATTGGCACGATGAATATGATTCTTCACGGAGTAGAAGCACCTAATATTATTCATACTAATACTTTGGCAGAAAATATTGACGATATTCAAGAGAAAGATCGTTATGACATTATTCTTGCTAATCCACCATTTGGCGGTAAAGAGCGTGCAGAGGTACAGCAGAATTTCCCAATTAAAACGGGTGAAACAGCCTTTTTATTTTTGCAGCATTTTATTAAATCATTGAAAGCTGGTGGTAAAGCAGGCGTTGTCATTAAAAACACGTTTCTTTCAAATACAGATAACGCCTCAGTTAGCCTTCGGAAACTTTTGCTGGAAAGTTGCAATCTTCATACAGTTCTCGATTTGCCTGGTGGCACATTTACAGGTGCTGGCGTTAAAACGGTTGTGCTATTTTTTGAAAAAGGTACTGCTACTAAAAAAGTATGGTTTTATCAATTAAATCTGGACAGAAATCTTGGGAAGACCAATGCGCTTAATGAAAAAGATTTAGCCGAATTTGTGAAGCTTCAAAAAACAAAAGCCGATGGTGAGAATTCTTGGTCAGTAAGTGTGAAGGAAATTGATAAAAGCGCCTTTGATCTAACCCCGAAAAATCCAAATCAGAAGAATGAAATAACTTTAAGGCACCCAAACAAAATTTTGGATGAGATCATTAAGTTGGATTCAGAAAGTGCAAAGATTTTATCCAACATTAGGGAGCTCTTATAAATGGAGTGGAAATCAAAAAAAATATCTGAAATCGCCAAAACATCAGCAGGTGGTACACCTCTTAAAAGTCATAAAGAATATTATGAAAATGGCAATATCCCATGGCTGCAAAGTGGTGAAGTGGGAACAAAAAACATACAAAAATCAAAAAATTTTATAACAAAAACCGGGTTGGAAAATTCATCAGCTAAAATTTTTCCTGAAGGCACTGTGCTTATCGCTATGTATGGTGCGACTGCAGGTGAAGTAGGTATACTAAAATTTGAGGCGGCAACGAATCAAGCTGTTTGTGGAATTTTACCTACAGAGCAGCTTTCACCAGATTATATATATTACTTTTTTCTTTATTATAAAAAAAAATTGATTGCACAGGCTGTTGGGAATGCACAACCAAATATTTCACAAGATAAAATCAAAAACACTTTAATTCCAGTTCCATCTATTCATGAACAAAAACGCATCGTAGCTATCTTGGATAAAGCTTTTGCCGCCATAGACAAAGCAAAAGCTAATGCTGAACAAAATCTCAAAAATGCTAGGGAGCTTTTTGAGAGTTGCGCACAAATGTTATTTAAAAATGGGAATTGGAAACACAAAAGTATTGAGGAAGTTTGTGATGATATTTTTGCTGGGGGTGATGCACCGAAGGGTAATTTTTCTCCGAAAAAAAATGCAAAATACCAAATTCCTATATATGCGAATTCGGTAAAAGACAGAGGTCTTTATGGTTATACGGATTTTTCAAGAGTTACTACACCATCCTTAACAATTTCAGCTAGAGGCAGTGGAACAGGGCATACAGAAATTAGACTTGAACGATATCTGCCTATTGTCAGACTGATAGTTTTAATTCCAAAGTTGCCTCTTATGAATTTAGATTTTTTAAAATATTCAATTGATAATTTGGAAATTATGAGAAGTGGAAGTGCAATCCCCCAACTAACTGTCCCAATGATTAAAAAATATAAAATACCGCTTCCATCTATTACTGAGCAACGTGAAATAGTCCAACAACTTCAAGCTCTATGTAATCAAACAAAAAAATCAGAAGAAATCTATAAAGTTAAAATTAATAAATTGGAAGAGCTTAAAACATCAATTCTTCAAAAAGCATTTAGTGGTGAGTTAACTAGTGCCAGTGCTGAGGTTGCTTTAGCATGACTGAAGACGAAACCCGTGCAGAATTAATTGACCCTAAGCTGCTAGCAAGTGGCTGGGGTGTTATTGAGGGCACGAAAGTCTTTCGCAATCATTATATCACCAAAGGTAGGATTCAGGTCGGCGGTAAACGAGATCAAGCAAGCTTTGCTGATTATGTATTGTGTTATAAGAATAGAAAGCTTGCTGTCATTGAGGCTAAAAGCTCTGATTTAAAAGTTGGTGAAGGCGTTGGTCAAGCCAAAGAATACGCAGCTAAGTTACAACTTAAAACAACTTATTCGTCTAATGGCAAAGAAATTTACCAAATCTGTATGGAAACAGGGGAAGAAAAGCTTGTTGATAGGTTTCCTACCCCTGATGAGCTTTGGCAAAAGACGTTCACTGAAGAAAATTCTTGGCGCGATAAATTTGTTGCAGTGCCTTTTAATGATTTAAGCGGTTCAAAACCGCCTTATTTCTATCAAGAAATTGCTGTTAATAATGTTTTATCAGCAGTAGCTAATGAGCAGAATCGTATTTTGCTTACTCTTGCAACAGGTACTGGTAAAACATTTATCGCATTTCAAATTGCATGGAAGCTGTTTTACTCTCGATGGAACTTGAAACGTGATGGAACTCGTAGACCAAGAATACTATTTTTGGCAGACAGGAATACATTGGCTGATCAAGCATTTAATGATTTCTCAGCATTCCCTGAAGATGCTTTAGTGCGAATCGACCCCAAGGAGATTAGGAAAAAAGGTGGCGTGCCGACTAATGGCAGTATTTTCTTCACTATTTTTCAAACCTTTATGACAGGGAAAGATAATAAGCCATACTTTGGCGATTATCCCCAGGATTATTTTGATTTCATCATTATCGATGAGTGCCATCGAGGAGGCGCAAATGATGAAAGTAATTGGCGTAGTATATTAGAATACTTTTCTCCGGCTGTTCAGCTTGGGCTTACGGCCACACCTAAGAGGGAAGGTAATACTGATACATATGCTTACTTTGGCGAGCCTGTTTATGTCTACTCCTTGAAGGAAGGCATTAATGATGGTTTCTTGACGCCATTTAAAGTAAAACGAATTCAGACCACTTTAGATGAATATATTTATACATCAGATGACACTATCATTGAAGGTGAAATTGAAGAAGGTAAAGTATATCAAGAAGCTGACTTTAATAAAATTATTGAGATAAAAGCTAAAGAGGCGAACAGAGTTGAACTTTTCCTTTCTATGATTGACCAAAATGAAAAGACTATAGTGTTTTGTGCCACACAAGATCATGCGGCTGCCGTACGTGATCTTATTAATCAGAAATCTCAAAGTAAAGATCCATTTTATTGTGTTCGAGTTACTGCGAATGACGGTGCAATGGGTGATCAATACCTTCGTGAGTTTCGTGATAATGATAAAATTATTCCAACAATCCTAACAACCTCTCAAAAGCTATCTACTGGTGTTGACGCACGGAATGTCCGCAATATTATCCTAATGCGGCCAGTAAACTCAATGATTGAATTCAAACAGATTGTTGGGCGTGGCACACGCATCTTTGATGGCAAGGATTATTTTACTATTTATGATTTTGTTGGAGCTTATCATCACTTTAATGATCCAGCTTGGGATGGTGAACCTTTAGACGAAACTAAAGTTAAAACTGAGCGAAATTTCAAAGAAAAAAAAGACGCTATTGAATCAAATAATCATGAATATGATGAAGAAGAGCAAGAAACCAAGAAGAAAAGAATTATCAAAATAAAACTTCGAGATGGAAAAGAAAGGCAAATTCAACATATGGTTGCCACTTCGTTTTGGAATGCAGATGGGAAACCCATCTCTGCGGAAGAGTTTTTGCAAAATCTATATGGTTCATTACCGGCGTTTTTTAAGAATGAAGCAGAACTTCGTAAAATATGGTCAGACCCAGCAACACGTAAAGAACTACTAGATCAATTAGAAAAAGCAGGGTATGGTCAAAATGTTTTAGCTGAATTACAAAAGCTAATTAATGCGGAAAATAGTGATCTCTTTGATGTCCTTGAATATGTCGCATATAACATTACACCTATTACGCGTGAACAACGAGTTATAAAAGCGAAATCAAAAATATTTCAATCCCTAAATGAAAAACATAAAGAATTTCTTGAGTTCGTTTTATTTAAGTATATTGAATCAGGTGTAGAGGAGCTAGCTCAAGAAAAATTACCTGATTTATTAAAGTTGAAGTATAGAGCTATTGCAGATGCACAAGAAGAATTAGGTGATCTAGATATAATAAAGGATACTTTTGTACATTTTCAAAAGCATCTTTACTATATCAATACAATGCAGGCTTAAGTGATGTGGGTTTGCCATTATTGCTAATGAATATTTTTGGAGATTATTAAAGTAATGACTGTTTATTATTTTTTACTCTTTATTGTTGGCACGTTTTTTGGATTAGTAGCCATGTATTTGTATTGTCACGCAATTATGGTTTCTAAAGTTGATCATGCAATACTTCAAACAGAAAAAAACCAACGTGACAAAATTATAGAAGAGCTGAACGGTGAGTTTGCTAAAGCACAAGTTGATTTGAATGATTGTAGAAATTCTATAAATGTTAAGGACCAAAAAATTACTGAACTTAATGTGACAATGGCCACCACAAAAGAAAGCATTGAGCAATATAAAAAAGATGTACAAGAAATGTATGAGCAAATGAAAGTTCAATTTCAAAATACATCAAATGAATTGTTAACAAAACAATCTGGCACTTTTGGCGAACAAACCAGCAAAGCAATAGGTGCACTGCTCGAACCGTTTAAAACCGAAATAAATGCTATAAATACTACTATCAAAGAAGAAGTAAAATCAAAAGCTACTTTAATTCCAGTTCCATCTATTCATGAACAAAAACGCATCGTAGCTATCTTGGATAAAGCTTTTGCCGCCATAGACAAAGCAAAAGCTAATGCTGAACAAAATCTCAAAAATGCTAGGGAGCTTTTTGAGAGTTGCGCACAAATGTTATTTAAAAATGGGAATTGGAAACACAAAAGTATTGAGGAAGTTTGTGATGATATTTTTGCTGGGGGTGATGCACCGAAGGGTAATTTTTCTCCGAAAAAAAATGCAAAATACCAAATTCCTATATATGCGAATTCGGTAAAAGACAGAGGTCTTTATGGTTATACGGATTTTTCAAGAGTTACTACACCATCCTTAACAATTTCAGCTAGAGGCAGTGGAACAGGGCATACAGAAATTAGACTTGAACGATATCTGCCTATTGTCAGACTGATAGTTTTAATTCCAAAGTTGCCTCTTATGAATTTAGATTTTTTAAAATATTCAATTGATAATTTGGAAATTATGAGAAGTGGAAGTGCAATCCCCCAACTAACTGTCCCAATGATTAAAAAATATAAAATACCGCTTCCATCTATTACTGAGCAACGTGAAATAGTCCAACAACTTCAAGCTCTATGTAATCAAACAAAAAAATCAGAAGAAATCTATAAAGTTAAAATTAATAAATTGGAAGAGCTTAAAACATCAATTCTTCAAAAAGCATTTAGTGGTGAGTTAACTAGTGCCAGTGCTGAGGTTGCTTTAGCATGACTGAAGACGAAACCCGTGCAGAATTAATTGACCCTAAGCTGCTAGCAAGTGGCTGGGGTGTTATTGAGGGCACGAAAGTCTTTCGCAATCATTATATCACCAAAGGTAGGATTCAGGTCGGCGGTAAACGAGATCAAGCAAGCTTTGCTGATTATGTATTGTGTTATAAGAATAGAAAGCTTGCTGTCATTGAGGCTAAAAGCTCTGATTTAAAAGTTGGTGAAGGCGTTGGTCAAGCCAAAGAATACGCAGCTAAGTTACAACTTAAAACAACTTATTCGTCTAATGGCAAAGAAATTTACCAAATCTGTATGGAAACAGGGGAAGAAAAGCTTGTTGATAGGTTTCCTACCCCTGATGAGCTTTGGCAAAAGACGTTCACTGAAGAAAATTCTTGGCGCGATAAATTTGTTGCAGTGCCTTTTAATGATTTAAGCGGTTCAAAACCGCCTTATTTCTATCAAGAAATTGCTGTTAATAATGTTTTATCAGCAGTAGCTAATGAGCAGAATCGTATTTTGCTTACTCTTGCAACAGGTACTGGTAAAACATTTATCGCATTTCAAATTGCATGGAAGCTGTTTTACTCTCGATGGAACTTGAAACGTGATGGAACTCGTAGACCAAGAATACTATTTTTGGCAGACAGGAATACATTGGCTGATCAAGCATTTAATGATTTCTCAGCATTCCCTGAAGATGCTTTAGTGCGAATCGACCCCAAGGAGATTAGGAAAAAAGGTGGCGTGCCGACTAATGGCAGTATTTTCTTCACTATTTTTCAAACCTTTATGACAGGGAAAGATAATAAGCCATACTTTGGCGATTATCCCCAGGATTATTTTGATTTCATCATTATCGATGAGTGCCATCGAGGAGGCGCAAATGATGAAAGTAATTGGCGTAGTATATTAGAATACTTTTCTCCGGCTGTTCAGCTTGGGCTTACGGCCACACCTAAGAGGGAAGGTAATACTGATACATATGCTTACTTTGGCGAGCCTGTTTATGTCTACTCCTTGAAGGAAGGCATTAATGATGGTTTCTTGACGCCATTTAAAGTAAAACGAATTCAGACCACTTTAGATGAATATATTTATACATCAGATGACACTATCATTGAAGGTGAAATTGAAGAAGGTAAAGTATATCAAGAAGCTGACTTTAATAAAATTATTGAGATAAAAGCTAAAGAGGCGAACAGAGTTGAACTTTTCCTTTCTATGATTGACCAAAATGAAAAGACTATAGTGTTTTGTGCCACACAAGATCATGCGGCTGCCGTACGTGATCTTATTAATCAGAAATCTCAAAGTAAAGATCCATTTTATTGTGTTCGAGTTACTGCGAATGACGGTGCAATGGGTGATCAATACCTTCGTGAGTTTCGTGATAATGATAAAATTATTCCAACAATCCTAACAACCTCTCAAAAGCTATCTACTGGTGTTGACGCACGGAATGTCCGCAATATTATCCTAATGCGGCCAGTAAACTCAATGATTGAATTCAAACAGATTGTTGGGCGTGGCACACGCATCTTTGATGGCAAGGATTATTTTACTATTTATGATTTTGTTGGAGCTTATCATCACTTTAATGATCCAGCTTGGGATGGTGAACCTTTAGACGAAACTAAAGTTAAAACTGAGCGAAATTTCAAAGAAAAAAAAGACGCTATTGAATCAAATAATCATGAATATGATGAAGAAGAGCAAGAAACCAAGAAGAAAAGAATTATCAAAATAAAACTTCGAGATGGAAAAGAAAGGCAAATTCAACATATGGTTGCCACTTCGTTTTGGAATGCAGATGGGAAACCCATCTCTGCGGAAGAGTTTTTGCAAAATCTATATGGTTCATTACCGGCGTTTTTTAAGAATGAAGCAGAACTTCGTAAAATATGGTCAGACCCAGCAACACGTAAAGAACTACTAGATCAATTAGAAAAAGCAGGGTATGGTCAAAATGTTTTAGCTGAATTACAAAAGCTAATTAATGCGGAAAATAGTGATCTCTTTGATGTCCTTGAATATGTCGCATATAACATTACACCTATTACGCGTGAACAACGAGTTATAAAAGCGAAATCAAAAATATTTCAATCCCTAAATGAAAAACATAAAGAATTTCTTGAGTTCGTTTTATTTAAGTATATTGAATCAGGTGTAGAGGAGCTAGCTCAAGAAAAATTACCTGATTTATTAAAGTTGAAGTATAGAGCTATTGCAGATGCACAAGAAGAATTAGGTGATCTAGATATAATAAAGGATACTTTTGTACATTTTCAAAAGCATCTTTACTATATCAATACAATGCAGGCTTAAGTGATGTGGGTTTGCCATTATTGCTAATGAATATTTTTGGAGATTATTAAAGTAATGACTGTTTATTATTTTTTACTCTTTATTGTTGGCACGTTTTTTGGATTAGTAGCCATGTATTTGTATTGTCACGCAATTATGGTTTCTAAAGTTGATCATGCAATACTTCAAACAGAAAAAAACCAACGTGACAAAATTATAGAAGAGCTGAACGGTGAGTTTGCTAAAGCACAAGTTGATTTGAATGATTGTAGAAATTCTATAAATGTTAAGGACCAAAAAATTACTGAACTTAATGTGACAATGGCCACCACAAAAGAAAGCATTGAGCAATATAAAAAAGATGTACAAGAAATGTATGAGCAAATGAAAGTTCAATTTCAAAATACATCAAATGAATTGTTAACAAAACAATCTGGCACTTTTGGCGAACAAACCAGCAAAGCAATAGGTGCACTGCTCGAACCGTTTAAAACCGAAATAAATGCTATAAATACTACTATCAAAGAAGAAGTAAAATCAAAAGCTACTTTAAAAGGAGCGATAGAGCAAATTGTCGTATCCAATGAAAAAATAAAGTTACAAGCTGATAACTTAGTCAAAGCACTCAAGGGTGATAGTAAAGTCCAAGGAAACTGGGGCGAAATCATGCTAGAAAAAATACTAGAGGAGTCAGGACTAAGAAAGGATAAAGATTATATCCTGCAAGCAGAAAGTATGGGCTTAAAGGATGATAATAATCGTACTGTTAAGCCGGATGTGGTTGTTAATCTACCAGAAAATAAACACATTATCATTGACTCAAAGGTATCACTGACAGATTATGAGCGTTATATTTCAGAGCAGGATGATGCTAGTAAATCTACACATCTTAATAACTTTATATTATCTGTTAAGAGACACGTGAAGAATTTGAGTGAGAAGCACTATCATGATATTGCTAAATTAAATTCACCGGATTTTGTTCTGTTGTTTATGTGTATTGAAGGTGCTTATACACTCGCAATACAAAATGATCCTGAGATACACAGCTTAGCGTGGGATCATAAAATAGTTGTAGTATGCCCATCGACACTATATGCAACTTTAAGGACAATTAATGCAGTTTGGAGACTTGAATTACAAAACCAAAATACACTTGAAATTGCAAAGAAAGGTGGGGATCTTTATGATAAGCTCGTTGCTTTTGTAGAGGATTTAACCAAGGTTGGTTTACAGCTAGAGACCGTCAAAAAGACATATGACTCTTCAATGAACAAATTGAGCACGGGTAGAGGAAATTTGGTGTCAAGAGCTGAGGGGCTTAAGAATTTAGGTATCAAATGCAACAAAAAATTACCCGCAGAATTAATTGATCATGAGGATGATGCCGATGATTCTGAGGGCACCACAATAGAGTAGCATACTACATCCGTTTACATCTTATAGTTGATCAAGATAATCCGCCCATGCCTGCATCATCTTTCGTCTAATATCTAAGTGTTCAGCATAATTATAAGTAGCTCTTACGGAGTTACGTTCAGCATGAGCCATTTGTCTCTCAATTGCATCGCGATGCCATCCTTGCTCGTTTAAGAGGGTACAAGCCATACTTCTAAAGCCATGTGGGGTCATTTCATCATTTGTGTATCCAAGTCGTCGCAATGCTGAATTAACTGTGTTGTTAGACATAGGACGAGTGGGAGTGCGAATACTTGGAAAGAGATATTTCCCGCTACCTGTATAAGGCCGAAGTTCTTCTAAAATAGCAATTGCCTGAGTTGAGAGGGGTACAATATGTTGTTCACGCATCTTCATTTTATGAGCAGGGATGCGCCACTCTTTGCTATCAAAATTAAATTCTGACCATTCGGCTTGTCTTAGTTCACCAGGTCGCACAAAAAATAAAGGTGACAACCTGAGCGCACATTTTGTGACAAAATACCCCTGGTATCCATCAATCGCTTTAAGTAAGTTTGATATTTCATCAGGATTCTTAATAGAAGCATGATTACGTGTTTTGACAGGGGCTAAAGCACCACGTAGATTAGCTGTAATATCATGTTCAGCACGCCCAGTGATCACAGCATATCTAAATACTTGGCTACAGTTTTGTAAAGCCCTATGTGCGGTTTCCAGAGCGCCTCGATTTTGAATACGTTCTAAAGTTTTTAGCAATTCTGGCGCTTTGATATCGGCAATGCCGCGTTTCCCAAGCCAAGGGAATATATCTTTTTGCAGACGAACCAAAATTCTTTTGCCATGATCTTGCGTCCATGCGTTGATGTTTTTTGCATGCCATTCAAGAGCAATAAGTTCAAAGCTATTAACAGCCCCTAATTGCCTAGCAATTTTTCTTTCTTTTTTGTGCAAAGCAGGATCGATATCATCAGCCAATAACGATTTAGCTTCATCTCGTTTTTTTCTGGCATCCGCAAGCTTAACTTCGGGATATGAACCAAAAGAGAGTTTTTTCTCTTTTCCATCGTAACGGTATTTGAGTTTCCAATGTTTTGAGCCGTTTGGGCTGATCTGAAGATATAAGCCTTTTTCGTCTGATGCTTTATAAACCTTATCTTTTGCTTTTAAATTTCTTATTTTTATATCTGTTAATGCCATTTGGGGGCCTCTAAACTACTTAAACCCTAAAAGGCCCCTAATTGGCCCCCATTAGGGGTTGGATTTGGTAAGACCTAGTGAAACAACTTGGGAGATGTTATAAACAAAAAACCCTTGATTTACAAGGGCTTTCGGATGGTGTTGGATTTAGTTAGATGTGAATTTGGTGGAGGCGGCGGGAATTGAACCCGCGTCCGCAAATGCTACCTTCAAGGGTCTACATGTTTATCTGTAAGGCCTTTAATTTAACTTCTTTGGCCCTGGCCCAGAGAGAACCAGAGAAGCGAGCCTAGTTTTTTTAACCTAGAGACGTAAGACACCCATCTCTAAGCGGTCATGTGTATATGACTCTCGATCCCGGCGCACATGCACACTAGGTCAAGAGAGGGACTAGGCAGCTTTCGCAGCTAGTACACCTGTGTGGTTTGCATCGTTTGCATTTACCAATTTGCAATTATGTTTTACGAGAATAAATTGCATACTCGACATGCACCTTGAATATCGCGACCCACGTCGAAGCCAGATCGCCCCCCAGTACTAAGGTTAACTTATCTTATTAATTTATTCAACCGTTGCTTTTGTCTATCCCACTCGCGATTTTTAATGGTTTCTCGCTTGTCGAATTCTTTTTTACCTTTGGCTAAACCAAATTCGAGTTTCACGCGATTATTGACCCAATATAATTTTAACGGCATGAGCGTGTAACCGACGCGGTCAACTTGCCCCGATAATTTACTAATTTGTTTAGCGTGAAGTAGTAATTTACGCGTGCGTTTGGGAGAGGCGACTACATGCGTAGATGCACTGATAAGAGGCGTAATTTGCGCGCCCATTAGCCATGCTTCGCCACGTTTAATAATCACATAGCTATCGATAATGCTGGCCATACCAGCTCGAATAGACTTTAATTCCCAGCCTTGTAATACCATGCCTGCTTCAAAAGTTTCTTCAATATGGTATTCGAATCGTGCTTTGCGATTCACAGCAATAGTAGGGTTTTCAGCCTTTGATTTGTTTTTTTTAGGCGGTTTTGGCGCCGTCGATTTAGTGTTCATGGTGAATGACTAATCAAGTTGAGTAGTTAAATTTTAAGATTTTAGGATCGTTTTTTTGATCTTTAAAGTATAATACGTTAAATTACAACAAAAGTTAATCCCCTAAGCAACTTATAGCACATAGGTAAGTTTATGATACAAGTTTCTAGAGAAGCGCTCGTGCCCTATAGTGCCGAGCAAATGTTTAATTTGGTCAATAATATTGATGATTATCCCGAATTTTTGCCATGGTGCTCTGGTGCAACCATTCATTCAAACACTGAAGCTGCGATTGAAGCAACCCTAAAAGTATCACAAGGTTCAGTGAATCAGGCATTTACCACCGTAAATGAATTGGTTAAAAATCAGAAGATTGTGATGAAGCTTAAAGAAGGCCCTTTTAAACACTTAGAAGGCACATGGTTATTTGAAGCATGCCAAGGTGGGTGCAAAATCACCTTTGATATGCACTTTGAATTTAGCAATGCTTTGATGGGTGCGCTCATGTCTGGCAAATTTAAAACCATGGTAGGTGGTTTAGTACAAGCCTTTACCGATAGAGCAAAACA
>CAYSTH010000032.1:0-16787 GCA_964433995.1 uncultured Francisellaceae bacterium
TAAAGGTGGTGAAGGCAAGACTACAAATTCAATTATGCTAGCTGAATATTCAGCACTGGTTCTTAAGCTAAAAACGCTCATTATTGATCTTGACCCACAAGCAAACTTCTCAGGTAGATATGCAAAGATGGAATATGATCCAGCCTATAAAGGCGGAAAAATCCCTCCATTACACCCTGATTATGAGCCAGAAGTAGATAAAGATTGGAATGGCAGAAGTGGTATTGCTAACATTTTTTATGGCGAAGAAGTTATACCCTATCCTACCGCTATCCCAAACTTAGAATTATTGCCTGCTCATTCTATGAAGCTTCAAGAAGCTGAAGCGGTCACTAAAAATGAGGTGCTAGACAAGGTTCATCTACAGCTGAAGAAATTTCTCGAGTTGGAAGATGTTAGGAATAACTATGATGTAATCATCATCGATACACCTCCTTCAAAAGGCCCTCTCACAATTGCAGCAATAAAAGCAGCAACACATTTGGTAATACCTGCTCAAATGGAGCAATTCTCTATTGAAGGTATTTATGGGATGTTGCAGCTTTGGAAGCAAGAATCCTATAGCAGGTCAAAAGAAAATCAAATAACCCTAGTTGGTATACTTCCCAATCAAATAAGGGATGTAAATATACATAAGGGGTTTTTAGCAGATTTAAAAAATAAAGAAAACACGAGTAAATTTTTAATGCCGGTTTCCATTAAAAAGAGAAGCGTGTATACAGAAATACTGACAGAAGAAGCAAATCCGAAAAGCATTTTTGAATTGCCAGCTTCTAATGTAGCGCGTATTGAATATGAATCAGCTTGTAAATACATCATGGATAAGGTGCTAAATCATGGCTAAGAGAAAGGTATTTTCTATTGGGACAGCATTATCTCAAGGTTTAGAAGAAACCATTGAGTCAGCGCAAAACTACTCTAGTGAATTACGTGTGGATGTTATACCACTTAGAAAGATTGAATTAGATCCAGAAAACCCACGTGATCTGGCTATCACGATGCTGGATGCTCAAAACGGTATTGATGATTTGGATAAGGATAGGGTACGAAAATCAAATGAGCTTGATTCTCTAGAAAGCATGGCTCATTCGATTAAAACTCAAGGTCTTATTAATCCTGTTTTAGTTTATAAGTATGGTGAGGTTTATCGTTTGGTTGCTGGTGAGAGAAGGACGTTAGCATCTCTATTAGCAGGTAAATCGGATATTCAAGCCAAGATTCTTGATGGAAAACCAGATGCATTAAAAATTGGGTTACTCCAATGGGTTGAAAATATAGAAAGAAGCGATTTAACATTGTGGGAGCGTATCAATAATTTAAAGATGATCGTTAATGCTTATGCTGAATCACACAATATGGAACCAACCAAGATAACCATTAGTACATTAGGTGAGCTCATTGGGTGTGTGAAATCACATGCAGCTAATTACAAAGCTGTACTGAATGCAGATGCTGAGCTAATGCAATTTATTGCTCAAGATAAAATTAAGAATTTGGAAAAAGCGGCCATAATATCTGATATCCAAGAGGCGAATATTAGAAAGCAAGCAATAGAGGCTTGCATAGCAGGCGCAACATTAAAAGAGCTTAAAAGTTTAACGGAGCGAGCGAAAATACAGCCTATTGCTATTAAGCAGGCAGAAAGAAGAGGACGTCATTCGTCTACGATTAACTTTGGTGTTACGAAAAATATTAATGTTGCGCGGGTTGTGATGGAATCTATTTTAGCTAATAAGTCTTTGGCGCATGCAGTCCCTTCTTTCAATGATGTAGATTGGTCTGACCAGCGTTCTGTGACAGAAGCATTTAAGCATCTATTAAAGACTATAGAAAAGATCCATGCATAAGAGAGATAGCAAATGTCGAGTAAAGTAAAAATTAGCTTTGTTTTACCAGAAGGGCTACATAAAGATCTACGAGAAAGAATGGTCTTTGATGGCTATAGCCTCAAAGGTAAAAGTCAGTGGGTTGCGGAAGCAGTAGAAAGACTTTTCCAGCTAGATGATTTTATGGACTTAGTGAAAGTAAATGATGTTATGCAAGGTTTTGAGAAATTTGAATCAGTACTGGTAGATAAGAAGCTCAAGATGCAGTTGGATGATAGCGTAATACAGGTACGCAAAAGATATCCTGAAATAGATGGCGTACAAAGCCGGATTATGAGGACTGCTATTCTTCAGCGGTTATTATAGAAAAGTTCAGTCACTGAACTTTTGTGTAACTTATTGAATATTAATGATTTTATTTAAATTAAATAACTAAAGAAGATGATGGTTAGAGTTCTATGTGGAACATAAAACTGGTTACCAGAATCTGATATGTGACGTTTACAGGATGATTTATGCAAAAGGAAAGAGAAGCAACCCTGCTCCTACCTGATAAGACCCTAGAGCTAAAGAAGCATGTGGCTATTATTCACTCAAGTAATAAATTGACGCTATTGCAGCGCAAAATTGCCAATGCTCTTCTTTTTAATGCCTATAAAGAATTGCAGGCAAAGGATGAGCACTCTATCCATATTGCTAAATTATGTGAAGTTATCGGCTATAGCAGCAATGATCACAAGACTATCAAAAAATCACTGATTAATTTGATCTCTACAGTACTAGAGTGGAATTTAGTTGATGGTGAACGCCCTGAAAGTGAAGGAGTCTGGAATGCGAGCTCTATTATAGCTGGCGCTAGTATTGATGGTGCTGTTTGTACATACTCTTATAGCTCACAAATGAAGAAATTATTATATCGTCCAAATATGTATGGGCGTTTAGATATGGCAGTTCAGGCAAGATTTCAATCGACATATGGACTGGCACTTTATGAAAATTGCAACCGTTTCCAGGATATTGGTCAGACGCCATGGTTTACTTTGGCCAAATTTAGGAAACTCATGGGTGTAGAAGAGGGTAAATATAAAATCTTTCGTGATTTCAAAAGCCGTGTTTTAGATAAAGCTGTAGAAGAAGTGAATAAGTATTCTACGCTGGAAATTAGTCCGCAGCTGCGTAAGCAAAACCGTCAGGTTGTTTCAATTCAGTTTTTGATAAAGAAACCAAAAGTATCAACTATTCCTACATATGAAGATTCTACACACGATAATGTTGGTGAGGTTCTGAAAGAAAAATTTGGACTTTCTGCAAGACAAACAAGGCAAGTATTGGTGGATTATACCGAAGCATATATCAAAGAGAAAATTGATTTGATCAGATCATCGGGAACGTTCAAGAATGGCAAAGTGAAGAATATGGGGAAGTATTTAATATCTGCGCTGCGTGATGATTATCAACCTAGTAAATCTAGCATTGTTGTAAATGTAGCTGCATCTACTAAGAGTGATTCTAAACCTAAATATGAATCGAGTATTGAATTACAGACAAGATTTCGGCGATTTCACGAAGCTGAATTATTTAAATTATTTGATAATCTATCAGAAAGTAAGAAATCAAGCTTACTTAGGAAATTCGAGAAATATTTAGTTGGTATGTATGAACAAGTATATGCTCGTGAAGGATTTAAAAATATTTTGATTAGAGAACAGCTATGTGATTTTCTAAAGAGAATTCAGCATGAGTTAGTAGGGATGCTTCCGTCTTATGAAGACTGGCTAAAAAATATAAATCAGGTTGCAATACCAGAATATTAAGTCATATCTATGGATTAACTTAATATTCTGATTTGATCTGTTTGTTAAGTGGTTTGTCTTTTTAAGTATATAAGGCCAACGTAGCTAATTAATGCAGAAGCAATAAGTAAAAAAGCGGGTGAATATTCTAGCTTAGTCAAGTCAATCAGTTTGACAATAATAAGTGGTAATGTCCCCATTTCTATGCAGACAACTATTTGATAAATAACGGAAGCAGTTGTACATCTGATTTTAGTAGGGAAGCTTTCAGTTATTAATGCAGGATATAGGCTAAAAAAGCATGAAGCAGGTATTGATATTAGTAATGTAATTAAGAATATTTCTGTGCGCGTTCCATTTGAACACAACCAAAAGAAAGGTAGTGCAAGAATTAGAACAATCCAGCAATTTATTTTTAATAATGTAATTCTATTAATATAGTCTGATATTTTTCCAAAGAACGGTATCAACAGAACAACGGCTAGTAAGCAGATCGAATTTAATCCGTATACTTCTATTTTAGTAAAATGCCTATATGTCATTAAATTAATAGGGATGTAAATATAATATATGTATGTCAAACAAGCAGCTGTTAAGGTTATTGCGCCAATCGATAAGCATTGCGTAGGGTTACCTATGATATATTTTATCGATTCTTTAAGTAAGCCGCTTTTCTTTGCCACCTGATTAGGCCGATTATGCATAATAAATGATAGGCTTTCTGGGATAGATTTTCTTAAATAAAGCCCAAAAATAATACCAAAAATAGAGAATAAAAAGACAAATCTCCAGCTCCATTCAGGAATAAGTTTATTATCAATAAGTGTTGTGACAATAAGTGAAACAATAGATGCTAATAAATACCCTCCACTAATTCCTATTGCGGTCCAGGAGGCATAATATCCTTTATTTTTTGGATCGCTACTTTCTATAAGGTATGTAGCTGAGTTTATATATTCAATACCAGTAAAAAAGTTTTGTATAATCCTCAGGCCAATAAATAATATAGTGGATAGGATTCCAATAGATGAATAGGTTGGTAGAATCCCAATTAGAAGAGTGCCTATCCCGGTAAATATTAAAGAAATGACCATTAGCTTTTTTCGACCAATTTGGTCAGCGAAGGTTCCCATCACTATATTGCCAAAAGCTCTAAATAATAGGCCTACAAGGAAAATATATAGAATATTAATAATATTCGCATATGGTGTTGATGATGGAGGGAAGAAAGCGTGGGTTATTTGGGTCGCTAAAAGAGAAATTAAGATTAAATCATATGTTTCAAGAATATTGCCTATGGCGCCACTCGCGAATATACGGTTAATCAATTTTTTAGAGTAAATATTAGATAGGCTCATATTTTTACACGGCCTTCCATCAGGAATTTTTTAACTAGCTTGATATATTTGTCATTTACATCAGAGAGAAGAGAATGACCGCATTCATTGAATATTTTTAAAGTAGCACCAGGTATATTTTTTGCCATTGTTTTTGCATGTTGTGGCATGCAGATCCAGTCATTTTTACCGGATAGTATTAATGTTGGACATGTAATGGTTTTGAGCTTGGGAATAAAATTGAATTTGTGCAAAAAACCACCAAATCCAGCATTTAAGACATCATAAGATAGAATGTTTTTAATATTACTAGCGTGCTTATGCTTAATTTTTTTTGTGGAAGGAGCTACTCGCTTCTTTTTTTTATAAATATATAGAGGATCCATCAATTTAAAGTAGCGTTGTACTTCTTTATAGTTTGTGAAATTCCCATTCCATAAATATTTCTCGCATACAGCAATCTGTTGCTTTGTTCCTATTTTTGAGAGGTTTTCTTTAGCGGTTTCAATAAAATGATAGCTAGGTGCCGTGGATACTAAGATGAGCTTATCCATATTTTTTTTGTATTTAATGGCATATCCTTGAGCCACCATACCACCATAAGATACCCCAAGAATACTAATTTTGCTAAAGCCTAAGTACTTCCTAAGTGCTTCGATATCTTCAATATTATTCTCTAACGTATAATTTGATTTCTTGTCCTTTTTACTGAGTCCACAGCCACGTTGGTCAATGAATACAAGTTGAGCATATTCTTCTAGTTTTATTGAATCATGTTTGAAGTGTATATGGTTTCCACCAGGGCCACCATGAATAAGGAATAGCACTGGTTTTTCATATAACTGATTATCTTTTATTTCAAGCTGCGTACCTGTTATATCAAAATAAATTTCTGTTCCACGAATACTAGCTTTCATATGTTATCTCTCTTTGTCGTAGATTAAGTAACTAATTTTAAGAATGGAGATATTCTTTTATGACTATTTTTATTATTGTCTATGATTAAGTCATTTCCTGTTGTATTCAGGTAAGCCACATGAATGTGACTATAAACGTAGTCACCAATTGCAAATAACTCATTAATATATTCACTATAGTAGTTTATTAAGTTGTCAATTTGACTACGTGTGGCAAATGAATAAATTAATTGATAAGAATTAACTTGCTTAGATAAGTTGAATCCAAATTGAAAATTATGCTTTATTTCTTTAACTTGTTTTAATTGGCTAAAATGAGATTCTTCGTAAGCTTTTTCCCAGGAATAAAACCTGTTTTCTTGGTTAAATTGAGAACAAAAAGAATTGTCATATTTCCATATACCTTGAGAGAATAAATTGTATTCAACAGAGGGAGTTGCAGAAAATGGGATAATTTTTCCATCTCTGTCTATAATATAAAAAGAGAAGTGGTCAATGAAAAAGGTTCCTTTTATATCTCCAAAGTAGTTTAACATTTTTCCTTTATAATCAAACAAAGACTGGTGATAATTTTCGTGTAGGAGCGTTTGCTTAGGTTCACTTAACGAAACTTCACTTTCTTCATTCTTTATTAATATTAAACCTGACATTTTAAGCTCTTTTTTTAGCTGTAATATTGCTAAGTTGGATAGCAGAAGAAATCATCATATCAATCATCTTTAATACTGTATTTTTGTCTGCTTCAATGTGAGAAGCATCATATATAACGCTCGTAATATAATTCATAACCTTTTCAGGTTCTTCATCATTAGGAAATAATACGGCACATTTAGTTAGGATGTATTTTAACATGTCAGTTTCTATTTCTATATTTGAATTAGATTTTATTTTTTCTGGCACAATTGGGTTATGTTCACCAAAAAGCAGCCAACTTGGCGATACATTCAACCAATTAGCAATTTTAGGGAGTATATGATAATCCGGAAGGGCTAAGCCGAGCGCATACTTTCTTGCCATCTGGAACGATACACCAGCAACTTTTGCTAGTTGAGATACATCTGTTCCTGCTCTGGATCTCTGAGACGTATAGCCTTCTCTTTGTAACAAAGAGTTTAATCGTTTACCAAATGCGTTACACAATATTGTTCTGTCGGTCATGATCAGCACCTTTTTTAATTGTAAGTAAAATACACAATTTTAGGGTGTAAGTAAATGATAAATATTAACTGATTGATATATATGAAAATTACCATTGTTTCTAGAGTGTTATTTCTTTGCCCAAGAAAAAATAATTAATATCTATTGAGTTTATCTTAACTTTAAATTAAATTTAACTTCAAGTTAAGTTTGTCGCGATTAATGGGTATCTTGCAGCTCAATAATCATCTTTTACTAAACAAAGAAATTGCAGATGAACTCTAATTTTTAAAGAAATTTGATACTTATAGGTAAAAAATGAGTACACAAGCTGAAAGTAGAAATAGATTGATTGACAAAATATGTAGCGATTTAGGTCATGAGATCATCTCATTTTTAGAAGATGATGATGTAAATGAAATCATGCTTAACCCGGGCGGGAGTTTATGGATAGATACCGTTAGTAAAGGCCAGGTCTATATTAAAGAATTTGACGTATACCAAGCTTACTCAATCATCAATAGTATTGCAGGTATACATAATTTAATTGTTTCATATAAAAGTCCAAGATTAGAAGCTGAATTCCCACATGTTAAGCCTATGAATGGTGAAAGGTTTACCGCACAAATCCCACCGATTGTTACAACACCTAGTTTTACAATTCGTAAGAAGTCTACAAATGTCTTCATATTGGACCAATATATTGAGACAGGAAGAATGACAGAAGAACAGGCCGTCGTTATGCGAGAAGCCATTAATAACCGAATGAACATATTGGTTTGTGGTGGACCAGGATCAGGGAAAACAACGGTGACGAATGCTTTTATTATTGAAGCTATCTCGCAAGATGAAAATCAGCGATTTATTACCTTAGAAGATTTACCTGAATTGCAGTGTTCAGCCAAAAATAGAGTTTCTATGTATACAAGCGAAACGGTCAATATGACGCAATTATTGAGAACAGCTGTGCGTATGCGCCCAGATCGTATTTTGATTGGTGAGGTTAGAGGGGGGGAAGTATTAGATATGCTAAAAGCTTGGAATACAGGCTGCCCAGGTGGAATTTGTACCATCCATGCTAATGGCTCAGAAGAAGCTATTCAACGTGTTTTAGACTTATCCATGGAAGCTGGCCTCAATGTGCCACCTTTTAGATTAGTCGCTCAAACGGTGAATGTAATTGTTAGCGTTGAACGATACGGTAGTAAAAAAGGGTTTATAAAACAAATTTTGAAAGTAGAAGGATATAGTAATGATGAGTTCATATTTAAAGAATTGGCATAAAAAACTATTTATGTTAGCGGGACTATTTTTAGTATTAAGTGTAGATGCTTACGCATCTAGCACCACTGGTAATCTGCCTTTTGTTAGCACGATGGATACCTTTAAAACAAATTTCATGGCCTGGCTATTTGGCGCAGCGGTTGTGCTATGGGTGGGGACTTGTTTGATGCTGGCATTTGGTGAGTGGTCACAGGGATTGAAGCAAGTAATAAATATTATTTTCTGGTTATCGTTGGCATTTGGTGGTGCGACCGGTATCACAGCATTGTTTGGTTCAGGTGCGGTATTCTAAAAAGGAAAAAATATGCGGGGTACCCCTTCAGTTTTTTATAAATCGCTAAACTATCGGTTTAATATTTGTGGAGTAGATAAAGATCTTTTTATCTTGAATGTAGGACTAAGCGTTGTTATTGCATTATCAGCTAAGTTTTCATTAATTATGAGTGCTATTGCAGTTTTAGTAATGATTATAGGGCATTTTACAGGCGTACTTATTACTCGATCAGATCCTATTATGAAGAATATTTTTCTAAGGCACATTCGTTATAAAAAATATTATGAGCCAATACCTGGCATGCATGAAAAAATTAAATCGCCAACATTAAGTGTACCAGTTTACCAAACGAATAATGGGAAAGCAGTTTAATGCTAAGAAGTAAAGAAATGGTTGGTTTTTCATCTGAACTAAACTTTGCTCACTTAATAGATGAAGGTGTCATTATTAATAAAGATGGCGCATTTTTAACGACATATAAATATAGCGGTCCAGATATAGAGTCTTCTACCAAATATGAACTTGATTCATTAACAGAAAATTTTAATCGTGCAATGACATTGCTAGACGATGGTTGGATGGTTCATACAAATGAGATACGCATACCTAGCATAGATTATTGTGATGAAGGTTATTTTCCAGATTCAGTATCAAGAATGATAGATGAAGAAAGAAGACAAAAATATAAGACGGAAGGCTCTCATTTTGAAAACTTGCAGTTTATTACGTTTGTTTGGAAATTACCCTTATCATTTGTTAAGACATCCAAAAGCTGGTTTTACTCAGGATTACCGACTTCTGAAAAAGGGGATGATCTTGGTTCATTATATAAAATATACAAAGATACCATTGATCGCTGTATGAATCAGCTCAGCATGAAATTAAACGTGCAAAAATTAAATAGCGCTGATTTACTAAGTTATTTAAATGTTTGCATTACTGGCGATCTGCTGCCTGTTTCAGTACCACCACAAGGTTGTTATTTAGATGTTGCATTATCTAGGAAGTCTGTCGTTGGTGGTATCTATCCTAAGATAGGCAATAAGCACATTAGAGTTATTTCTCTCATAAATTATCTAAATCGTCAAACAATTGTGGGCATGTTAGAAGAGCTTGGCCAGTACCCATTGGTTTATAGATGGTCTAATCGATTTATCCCACTCAGCGAAGAAACAGCTGAGAAAGAGATAAAAAAATATGAAAAAAACTGGAGCAATAAAGCGAAAGGAATAATGGGCATTGTTAAAGAGGTCATAACAGGACGAGAATCTTTCAATACTAATACAAACGCTAGTGACATGTACGATGAAGCAGCTGAGGCATTAAGAGAGAACAGCTCAAAAGAGACGCGGTTTGGGTACTGGACTAGTGAGATTGTTATTATTCATGAAGACCTAGATGTAATTGTACAAGCTACATCGGTATTACAAAAATATTTAGAGCAGGTTGGATTCACTATATTTACAGAAACAATTAACGCTATGGATGCTTGGATTGGTTCGATACCTGGGCATGGTAGCAGAAATATGCGGAGATTATTTGTAACCTCGCGTAATTTAGCAGAAGCGCTTCCATTACAGTCTATATGGACAGGTAATGAATTCAGTCATCCAGCATCTTTATTACCTAAGAATTCACCACCTATGTTTTATGCTGGAACATCAGGAAATACACCTTTTAGATATCATCCGGATGTTGAAGATGTTGGGCATACATTGATAGCCGGTCCCACGGGAACGGGAAAAACAACATTATTAGGGAATATGATTGCCCAATTTCTAAGATATAAAAATGCGAAGATCAAGATTTTTGATAAAGATTTCTCTCATAAAGCATTGACTGAGAGCATTAGTGGTAATTATCACAATTTAGGTGATGCTAGTCAGCTATCTTTTGCTCCTCTTTCTGATCTTAGTAATGATTCTAAAAAAATTAGAGCGGCTGACTATATTGCTCTATTAGTAGATATTCAAGGTGTCAAAATCACCCCAGAGATTAGGACAGATATATATGCTGCTATCCATTCTCTTTCACAAGGAAATAATGAAGAATACAGGAATATTACTGTATTTAGATCAATAGTTCAAAATGTTGCAGTTAGAGAGGCATTAGAATACTACACGATTAATGGTCAATTAAAGGTCTTAGATGCTGTTAAAAATGCTTATCAAAATGGGCATATTGAAACATTTGAAACAGGCTGGCTATTATCGCAGAGCAAAGAAATATCTATCCCTATTTTGAAGTATATTTTTGACAAAATAGATGAATTTTTAGAAGAAAGTGAAGGCAGATATCCAACGCTAATTGTATTAGAAGAAGCTTGGAGATATATCTTATCAAAATACTTTTCTGAAAAAATCGAAGAGTGGTTAATGACGCTAAGAAAGCGTAATGGTAGGATTATTTTTACAACGCCTACATTAACAGCGCTTTATGATCCTGCCGAAAAAACCTTAAATAAGACTTCAGCAATTATACTGGAATCTTGCTCAAAGAAAATTTTCCTACCAAATAACCAAATGGATGCGGATGCCAAAATAATCTACCAGAAGATGGGGTTAAATGATCGTCAAATTGAAATTATTTCTAACGCAGTACCTAAACATGATTACTACTTAACAAGCCATGAAGGTAATCGGCTATTTAACTTAGGTTTTGATCAAACTAGTCCGGTAGCTTTAAACTTTTTTGGATTATCACTTGAAGAAGGTTCTGAGTTATCTGAATGTAAAGAAAAACATGGAGATGTTTGGGTGTATTATTGGCTAAAAAAGAGAGGCTTTGATGAGTGGGCAGACTATTGGAAAGAGAATTACTATAACAATATGAAGGATGCTGTATGAAAAAATATATAGTCTCACTCATTATGTTTCCTTTGCTAATTTGCTCTTTTAAATCACATAGCATGATAGTTGAAGATTTTGGTGTCTTAGCTCAAAACGTTATTATGGTAGGCCACATGGTTGATCAAATAAAACAGGTGAAAAATCAATTAGAAGTGATGGAAAGACAAAAAATGCTGATGGAGCAGGCACAATTAACTTTATCAGGTAATCAATATCAGTGGAGTAATGCGCAAGATTTAATTAACAAACTTGGAACCATAGTCAATCAAAGCAATGCGTTATCTTATGCTAGCAAAAATATAGATGAGCAATTTAAGAAAAATTTCCCAGGGTATCATGTACCAAACGATTATGGTCAGTCATATGAAGATATCACTAATACGACTATTAACACATTAAATGGAGTTTTAAAATCTGTCGGTATGAGTGCTGAAGACTTTCAGAATGAAAATAGACGATTATCCTTTCTTCAGAGTCAAGAACAAAATGCAGATAACCAGTTGAAAGCTATTCAAGCTGCTAGCCAGATTGCTTCTGAGCAAGTTACTCAAATACAACTGCTACGCCAAACTATTATGGCACAAACTAATGCCCAGACTACCTATTATGCTGCTCAAATTCAAAAAGAATCTAATGCACATGCGGAACTACAAGCAGTCATCAGAGAGGGTGCAAAAGAATCTCCAGAGATAGGACATTCTGGCCACAGCATTACTATACCAAGCTTTAATAACTAAGGATGCCATAAAAGTGAAGAAGATAACATTCATACTATTATTTTTGACATTAGCAGGGTGTAAGCCGCAATCAAATTTAGATTACTTAAAAAATGATAAATTAGATGAAATTCATACAGTTCAATATTGGCATAGTGTTCATGAAACAGACATTAAAAACTGGAAGGAATGTGTTGAATACTGTAAAGAACATGATCAAAAAAATTGTGAAGCAGTATTATTTGTTTATAACTTGGTAGATAAGCAAAATAGCTATCCTGAAATTGGCCACTCTGGACATCATATTACTATCCCAAATTTAAATAAGTAAAATTTATACAGGTATTTAATATGGAACCATTAACTTTAACAACTCAAGCGTTTGCAGATACGTTTGCATCTTACACAGGATTATTTACAGAGTGGGCTCAAATAATTTTCTTTTGCTTGCTTTTCTATAATATTGTCTGGTTTTGCTTATGGAATGCTTTTGATAAGGAAGCTGTTAGCCAAGGGTTATCAACATATATTAGAAGCATGTTCTTCGTTACATTATTTTATACATTTATGCTGCATCCAAATTGGATCATTAAAATTCTGACAACGTCCGAGTATATGGGAGAAAAGCTAACAGGAATACCTATTGATCCATCATCTGTTATTGCAAAAGGGATTACAGTTGGTAATAAAATTATATTGCCACTGGCAACTTCTAGCATATTATCGTTTACATCTGGTGGGTCATTGTTTATATTTCTTGTCTATATTTTTGTTATATTTATATTTATTGATATTGCATTAGAACTAGCAACAACGCTTATTACAACAAGTGCATTAGTTGCTGTTTCGCCCTTCTTTTTCAGTTTTTCAGCATTAAAAACAACATCTCAAATAGCTAGACAAACATTAGATACTATTTTAGCTAATTCTGTAAAATTATTAGGAATTTATTTAACGATAGGGGTGGGATCAAAAGCAATACAAGAGCTAACTGGATATATACCAGTTAAGTTTATAGCTTTTGATCCTTATGCTTGGATTGCCGCGTGTGCATATTTATTTTGGAAATTGTCAAGGGCGTTGCCTAATCAATTAGCGAGACTAATCACAGGAACGATGGTAGAAGATCATGGATCTGGTATTGCCTCTATTGCGAGAACAATGTCTCAAGCAATGCCACTTATCAATAAATCTTTACAGTTTGCTAAATTAGGTGGCGGTTCAGCAGCTAAGGCTGTCGGAAGTATTGCTAATAATGCCGCCGCTCGATTAATGCATTCCAGTAGTCAATCTGGCGTATTGGGTCAAGCAACGCAAGCATTGAAAGGAACGGTAGGAGACATAGCCAAATCAGGCGCAGGTACCATTTCTGACAAATTTAAAAATCTTGCTAACAATTTATCTGGTGGGTTAGGAGCAGGGGCAAATGGCAATCATACTGCCCCAGGTTTTTCAGAAAGGATGCATCAATTTGCTCAAGACCATAAAGCAAGCCATGAAAATAACAATAGTACTTCATTAAGTAATAAACAGGGCAACCAGAAAGACAAAAAACCTACTTCAAAACCAATTTCAAATAATCCGCCACGAGATAAAAGCTAATGAAAAAAAATATATTTATGAAATTCAAGCGATCTAAAAGCAAAGTAAATCAAGAGAGTTCTGGCAATCCTTATACCGCTGGATCAGAAGGGAGGCAGGAATGGAATGATCGATACTTTAACATGAAAATACAGTTAATTCGTTGGCAAGTAGCATTTTTTGTAATGAGTATTGCCACAATTATTTTGTCAGTCGCGGCATTTAAAAATGCATCACAATCTTCAATTAAGCCATTTGTTGTAGAAGTCTGTAATGGCGAACCAAAATCAATTTCTCCATTAACAAATAGTTTAGCAGGTGAGCAAACACTAATTCAGTATGCGGTTAATCAATTTATCATTAATACACGTACTATTGTGTCAGATATGGATGAAGAAAAAAGAAAGCTCGACTTAGCTTATGCATTTTCAACAGGGAATATGCTTACTTTCTTAGGCGATTTTTATAAAAAAAATAACCCGCTTGAATTAGGTGCTCAAATATCGATTCAAGTGACTAACGTGAATAGCATAAAAATTAGTGAAAATACTTGGCAAGTGACATGGGATGAAACAAAAAGGAATGCAATTGGAAATCAGATAATAGAGGCCACGAAATGGTCAGCTATGATTACCTCAGCAAGAGGAGAAGTGATCAAGCGTTTTATCAGAGAAAATCCGTTTGGTATTTATTTCACACAAATGACTTGGAATGAAATCCAACACTAATTATTAATAGGAAAATATAAATGTTAAAGAATAGTTATCTTGCGTTAGTTGTGTTGTTACTATCGGGCTGTGCATCTCATGCGCCAAAAATGTACTTTCAAGCCGATCCAGTTAGAGAAAAAATTAACTATATTCGACCGCCAGCGGTACAAAACAAGTATCACTTGCTGATGGGAAATGATCCAAGCATGGAAAAGGCATTTAGTTACTATATTAAAACTGGTAAGGCCTCAAATATCGTGACAAGCGGTTTTGTTAAATTTGCATACAATGGCGATCAACAACCTATTGTGCTGACTAATCCACTCCAGGAAACAGTTATTTCATTAGAACCAGGCGAGCGATTTACAAATGTGACAACTGGTGATCCCTCACGATGGTCATATTCTGCTGCTGTGTCGGGTTCCGGACCTAGCAAACAATTTAATATTCTAGTGAAACCTTCATTGCCAAAATTAGCAACTAATATGGTGATTACAACAGATAAAAGAATATATAACCTTAGATTAATTGCAACTGAAGATGGAAAACTAACTAGGAATGTTAAATTTTGGTACCCAGAAGAAATGGTCGCTGCTTTGAATGCCGAAAGCCAAAATAGCATGGAAGAACAGACGGTTGCGCAAACACCAGATGTTAACCTAAATAACATGAATTTTGACTATGCTTTATCAACAAAAGGTATCTTTTGGCCATTTCCTTCCTGGAAGCCTACTAGAGTATTTGATGATGGCAAGCATACTTTTATTCAATTCCCTGATCTTATGAATAACCGTGATATGCCGGTGCTGTTTATTGAAAGTAATGGTGAAAAGCAATTAGTCAATTACAGAACAAAAGCACCATATTTTATTGTAGATAAAATATTTAAAGTAGGTGTCCTTATTATTGGGGCCGGTAAAAATCAGGAACAAGTTGTTATTACTAATAATAAATACAACTAAGTGGGAAATAAGAATGATGGAACAAAGTCATAATAAAGCGGTACAGATTAGAAAAGGAGTATACATTGCTATCATCGCGATAGTGATGATTATTGTCTTATTGACGATTATTAATACTATTAGATCTATGGATTCAATGAAGAGAAGCCATGCTAATCAAGAACATAAAGCTAAAACATTTGCATCAGAGGTAGATACTAGTTGGTATAAAAATAAAACTAGAGAGCCAAATCACTCTTTAGAGAATATTGTAGAAAAGAGTAGCAATATACCTGTCAGTCGCGGATCGCTTAACGAGAACGTGAAAGTTAGTAATATAAGTGTGAAGAATGAAGCTATTTTACAAGCAATGCCTGATGATAAAGCTGTATTAGATGCAATGAAAGCGCCCATCACTAGTAATCAGCTGACAGGAGAACAAGGTGGTATGGGAAGTATGGGATCTCCTAGCCGTAATTTTAATCAAGGTCTGACCAGTAGCCGAGGAGAGGATGCGACGCATGATATAAATATGCAAACAGAAAAATTAGCGTTTCTTAATAGGGATAATACAGCCGAAAATGACTATATTCATTCTATCGTCAGAGATCCTATTAGCCCGTATGAGTTAAAAGCAGGTTCAATTATTCCTGGAACTCTTTACACCGGAATAAACTCAGACCTTCCTGGGCAAATTACAGGTCAAGTTCAATCAAATGTTTACGATTCTAGATCTGGCAAGCACCTGTTAATTCCACAGGGTTCAAAAATAGTAGGAATCTATGATTCTCAGGTTAGTTATGGCCAAGAAAGAGTATTAATTGTATGGAATAGAATTATTTTCCCGAATGGACAAAGTCTAAATTTAGAAGGGATGTCCGGTGTTGATATGGCTGGATATGCAGGCTTCAAAGATCAAGTAAATAGCCATTATGGGAAGATGTTATCTTCTGTTATTTTAATGAGTGTGCTGTCATCAGGTGCTCAGTTGAGCCAGCCGCAGCAGTCTAACAGTCCATTTGCAGGTCCTACCGTAGGACAGACACTTGCACAGAGCTTAGGGACTAATATTGCAAATGTTGGCACTGCTATCGTGACAAAAACATTAAATGTTCAGCCAACATTGATTATTAGGCCTGGCTATCAATTTAATATCCAAGTAAAGAAAGATATCGCATTTATTAAACCTTATGAATAACCAAATAAAAAGCATCATTTATATTTTATTAGCAATATTGATTATTGGTTGTGATCGAAGAGAAGAAAAAAAGTTATCTTCCAGTGTTCAACCTAATAAAGATCAGATAGCTTCTAATAAAAATGAGGTAAAGATAGAAAAAAATGCTAATTCAATAAAGAATGCTACGAACAATTTGAGGCGTATTCAAATAAGTAATATAAAAACATCGTTTATTGGTACGA
>CAYSTH010000033.1:0-16609 GCA_964433995.1 uncultured Francisellaceae bacterium
CCGAAGCAGAAAAAAAACAAAGAACAACACCGAAAGATTCACCGAACAATTAAAACTGGATCCCACATATTTGAATATCTAAGGCACGCTTATGCGTGCCAAGATATTCTAAATTCTGGGATGACAAGAAAAACTTGAAATAAGCCTCGAAAAATAAAGATTTCGACTCCTTTAGAATCCGATAGTATTTTATAATTACTATCTAGGTCATTGGCATTGGTTGCATTCTCGTTTATAATACGCAGTAATTTTTCTAAACTTGAATAAGTTATGTCAACTCACCCAGTTTTTGCAAATAAACCCAACGATGACGCCATCGTGTGGCGCTTTATGTCCTTGGAAAAATTTATAAACCTCCTTATTACAAATGAACTTCATTTTTCTCGCATCGATAAATTTGAGGATCATTTCGAAGGCATGTGGCCAGTAAGTGATACTAAATATTTTCGAAGTCTCGTTGAAAAGAATAAGAAAAATTTTGATATTGAGGCTTATACGAAAATATTTCGACGCCAAACAGCAATATCTTGCTGGCATGAAAATCCACACGAATCAGCTGCAATGTGGCAGTTATATAATCCTTCAAATGATGGGGTAGCAATTCAAACAACTTTTGGGAAATTAAAATCAGAATTTTTAAATGCAGCACAAGCAGATCCTAATTTAAATCTCTGCGATATTGCGCGCGTAGAATATATTAATCATATGACTGATAATATGGTTGTGACAGGAAAAGAGCTTCCGAATCTTCTTCGTGCCCCCATGTCAAAAAATATTAGTTATCAATTTGAAAATGAAGTAAGGGCGTTAATTTCATTTTATCCACAATTTGAAATCAACGAACCAGGCTATAAACTAAAAATTAACTCAAATAATTTAATTGATGCTGTTATTGTTAATCCACGCTCTCCTACCCGTCTTTTTGAAACAGTTTCAAGCATTTTAGTCAAATACTCATCTACAGCAAAACTAAAAAAATCTGACCTATCTAAGTCGTTTTTCGAAGAATCATACAAATAAATTTAAACTTGCCAATTAATACACCGTCAACGCTTGCATTCCAAACTTAAAATTATCACCTAGCTCTAAGTTTTTTGAATACACTTAGAAGCTTTGTATGCAACAATCAGTTAAACTTATATATTTTTGATGTAGGAATACGGCATGCAAGAAGAAACCTTCAAAGAATTTAAACTTGAATCGCTTGAAGACGTAATACGTTTTGAAGCATTAATGAAATCCTATCAACGTTTTCCCTTAAATCACATCTCTTTGACAGACGCGTATAAGCGATTTCAAAACAGACCCGATCATAAAAAGATTTTTACAGCTGTGTTTGACTTAATGATAAATTTTCAATTTTTATTTGATGAATTTGCATTAGCTCATGGTATTTACGGGGATTATTTAGCACACCTACCAACAGATGCAACACTATTTGATTCTCAACTTATATTTAATAAAAAAATGGATATGCTTAGAAATATATCTTCATTTGTTTTCCGATATCGTGCAGTATGGGATAAATTTATGGGTGTAAATGTGTTAATTTTTGCACCAAAAGAATATGAGGCTTTTATAAGTGCTAGAAGAAAATTGAAAACATTTAAAAAACTAGCTTTAAAACATAGATTTCTTACTGAAAAAGACATCACAACAATTGAGCATCTAGTGAATAGTTTCAGCAATAATTTTAGAACATCTGAAATTCATGGGGCAGGTATTTTAAGAAAATATATACTCTCAATGGATTCAATGATAAAAAATCCCCAGTTGCAACTCATATATTATTGGAATTCACTAAATCGATTTATCAGCATTCTAGGAAAAAACTTTATTGCGCCTCAAAGCATTAAAGAGAAAGAACCTGATAAAATTAGCTAAAACTAATATAACGCTAATTTTTAAAAAGAAAATTATTAATACCTAAAATAAAAAAACTATAACGATATAGAAATCAACCCAAGTACGAAAAGTATTGTAAATCATTATGTTAAATCACAAAAATTTTTTGTGCTATACCTGAAGATGCGAATAACTTGTATGCATAGTAATATTCCCCTGAAAGATGCTTCACCGCCATTCTACTCTAAAATAAAACACTCAACATTGGCAATCATCTAACTGACCAACTTTTTTGATTTAAGTTTGTGTTGATTTGCCTTGTTACAAAAATGCTTTATTATTTGGTCTTTCTAAAAATGCACCCAATTTGGGAAAATTGAACAGATACGCTTCATAAAAACATCTATAAAATGACTACACAATCAAACAAAAGAAAAATAACTATTCAAGAAAAAGAGTATGACTCTCTTGAAAGTGCAGCCAACGCATTTGGAAAATCACGCAATACTGTCGATTATCGTCTTTCAAAAGGTTGGACTCCTGAGCAAGCTGTTGGTCTTGCGCCTCCTCCCAATTTTGCTTCTAAAACTTTTGGTATTCCTGTTCAAATAGAAGGTAATGAATTTAAAAATATAAAAGCAGCAGCAAATTACTATAATCGAGCCTATACACACGTTATTGAAATGTTAAAGAAAGGTCGCTCACTAGAGCAAGCTCTTGGTTTGATAAAGAGGGCTGACACTTTACAATCAGAAAATTCAAAATTAGCAAAGCAATGGCACCCACATAAAAATATGCCGTTAACTCCCAATGATGTCTCACCTGGCTCAGGAAAAAAGGTATGGTGGGTATGTTCAAACAATCATGAATGGGAAGCAGTAATCAATAGCCGCAATCGTGGATGTGGCTGTCCTCACTGTGCTGGCCAAAGAGCAACAAGCGACAGAAACTTTGCTACTAAATATCCAGAATTATTGAAAGAACTTGACTTAGAAAAAAACAAAAATCTCAATCCTCAAAATCTTTCCCCACGAGCAAGCCAAAAAGTATGGTGGAAGTGTGTGAAGGGGCACTCATGGCAAGCTACGATTGTAAACCGAACAAGAAAACAATCTAGTGGCTCATGCCCATATTGTAATAATCGCAAGTTGTGCAATGAAAACAGTCTAGCCCAACTTCGTCCTGATATTGCGCAAGATTGGCATCCTTCCAAAAATAATAAATTAACTCCTAATGATGTTATTGCTGGAGGTGGGACAAAAATCTGGTGGATTTGTAAGCATGGCCACGATTGGCACGCAACCGTTGGTAGTAGAGTAAATAATGGTTCAGGTTGCCCTAAATGCTCTCTCCAAACATCCAGAATTGAAATTGCTGTTTATTCAGAGATTCAGTCACTTTTTTCTAGTGTTTCATGGCAAGAAAAAATTGAAGGCTATGAATGTGATATACTCATTAAAGATAAAAATATTGGAATTGAAATAGATGGAGTATATTGGCATCAACGGCGATCTGATGTAGATACGGTAAAATCAAAATTATTCGATAAAAAAGGCATTCAACTCTTCCGATTAAGAGAGAGTGGACTACCTCTTTTAAGTGAAAGGGATATTTCATTTAAATGGTCTGATAATGCTTTTCCAATAATTTCTAGGTTGATAAAACAAATTCTTAAGTATGCAAATCTAAGTGAGAATGATCGCATAACACTTCATCAATATGTTAATGGAAACTCGCTCATTAATGAAAAACTGTATCGAAAAATTGTTTCTAACCTTCCTGCCCCGCCACCAGGCCGATCACTTGCTGATAAAATGCCAGAACTTGCAAAAGAATGGGCCTATGATCTAAACGCCCCATTAACTCCTAAACACTTTGGCCCATCCGCCAACAAATCAGCCTGGTGGAGATGTAAGCGAGGCCACACTTGGAAGTCTGTTATACAGCAACGCACATTTCGCCGTTCTGGTTGTCTAAGATGCTCATTACAAGCTGCAACAATCGAAAATAACTTAGCAGTCATTCATCCTAACCTTGCAAAAGAATGGCATCTAGAAAAAAATGGGGACATATTTCCGAAAGATATATTACCCAAATCAAATCAAAAATATTGGTGGAAATGTAATAATGGCCATGAATGGCAAGCAGTTGTTCACAGTAGAGCAAGAGGTACAGGCTGTCCATTTTGCTATGGACGGTATGCTTCTGACACAAATAATTTAGCAACTTCTTATCCTGAAATATTAATTGAGTGGGACACTGAACTCAACAATGATCTCGCCCCTTCTAACTTTACGCCCCATGTAAACAAGAAAATATGGTGGAAATGTAATAAAGACCATTCATGGCAGGCTACCATCTATAACCGAACAAAAAATAAATCAGGATGCCCCACTTGTGCTCGAAATAATTCTCGGAGGTACTCAATAGGTTACTTTCAAGAGTTTGCTAGTAGATATGGCGGTAAGTGCCTTTCCATAGAGTATTTGAACTGCAAGACTAAAATTAAAATGATTTGTAAAAATGGTCATAGCTGGGAATCTCGTGCAGATAATATCTTATATGAACAAAAGTGGTGTAATCGTTGCAGACAAGGTGAATAATCACAAAATTCTCTCCCTACTCCCAAAATTAAGTGAAGCAGTAACTACTTCACTTAATTTGATGGACAATCGATCCTGAAAAAACGAGTAACTATCACATCAAGTCGCGACTACTACAGATAATTATTATTTACATTACTAGCAATATAATTGCATTTCTAAATATATGGATTGAAAGCAGTCTGCAATACATTTTGAAGACTTAAAGGAACGTCATCCCAACTATCCCCCCAATTTAAAGTTTCTGTGTACGCACGATAAGGTTTTTCATTACTGGGTGCTTGATATCCAAGTACATCTTCAATACATTCTTCTAGCATCAAAATATTATTATCATCACCAACAGCCTGACGTATGGGTTCATTAAACTGTGCTGCATTCTGAACACTTGCATCTCGATCGTGAATAACAAAGACATCAACACCAAGAGCTTTTAAATATTTAACCAAACTAATGATCGATGCTTTTCCTCTAGCCTTTATAATTTCAAAATTTGCCTTAATTTTCAGTCTTTGATCATCTGGCAATCTTGTCAATGCCTCTCGAATTACTATATCTTCTGTATCACCTTCTATAATCACTACTTTTTTTGTAAAAAATGCTCTTACAATATAATCATCTATTTTAAGTAACATTTTTACATAAATTTTATCTTTTTCTTGTAGCTTATTATATTCATCGGAAACAGAAAAAGACACAATTTCAGAATGACTTTTATCAAAACGAAAACGATTTAAAACTTGTCTAGGTTTTCTAGAAATATCGATTAAAAATGGGGAATGAGTTGTTGATATAATTTGTGTTTTATTGTCAGATAACTGGTATATTGCATCTCTCATTTGGTTAGCGGCACTGGGATGAAGATATATTTCAGGTTCTTCAAACCCTATTATAAGACTACGATGCTCTGTATCTTCTCTTTTACGCTGCCATCGCTGTCTGTATCTTAATAGGCCAAATACTGCTGAACGAACCATCCCAGTTCCCTGATTTTCAATGTTTGTTTGTACATTACTTGACATTTTTATTTCGAACGAAGGTTTTAAAGCTTTATCTGGATCGCTTAAATCAGCATATGCATGTAATTGAGATTCAGGAAAAACTGATCCTAACACACTGTTAAGCTCAATCATCATTTTCCCAAATTCTGAGTCTTTATCTGTGGGATCTAGTTCTTTAGCAAGTAAGTTAAGATGTTTTTGTGCTTCTTCATAGTTTTGAGAGGTTTTTCTTACATCTTCAAAAAGCTCATTAAGTGTTTTACCTAAAACACCTTTATTTGCATCTTGGATTTGAAAAATTGACAAATCAGCAGGGATAAGAAGAAAAGTAGGCAATCTTGATAAAACATTTCCAGGGATTCCACCTGGGTTGTGAAACCATGTCTCATTACTTTCTATATCCCACATCTCATCAATTGCTTCTAGTTTTATTCTTTCTTTCTCATTTATTTTTTTTTGATATTCTGTAAAAAATTGAGAAACTATCCCTTCATCTATGCCTGCATCAATGATATCTTGAGGTTTATTACAGTTCTTGAATTCTTCTTTTAATTTTCTATCTTGACTTTTCAGCTCTATTACAACATCCTTACCTAACTCATAAGTTTTACGATAAAAAATACAAAGACCACTCTCATCAGAACCTGAAGGTAACTTATAGTTAAATATTCTTCCCTTGAAACCTCGCCAAGTATTTGCATCTTTTGGAAGATTTCTAAATTCAGCTTCGAGAACTATTTTTGATTCAATGACTTTCGTCTCACCTGTTTCTTCATCTTTTTCTGAATAATAATCCTGATCAGATAATTGTTTCTTGTCTGATAACAAATATTCAACTGTTTTTAATACTGAACTTTTACCAGCATTATTTGCACCTATAAGAAAAGTGGCATCTCCAAATAGTATTTTAGCTTGTTTTATCCTACGAAAGCCAACAATAGACAAACAAAACAACTTCATATCTAAACCTCTCGCAGTATAATAAAATATTATTAATGTAAAAATTAATTATTTCACATTCTAAAGTTTCTTTGATTTATTCAGATTCAAAATTGTCACCCAATTCTAATTGTTTAATTTGAGGCAAAGCCACTAAACCGCTCATATCCCCATACATACCTACGGTACTTATCATCATCTTTTTAATTTGTTTTTCTCTTTCTGCCCATATTTTTTCATAAGCAATACGTTCTTTTCGTAATCCCTCTTCCAAACTTGTAAAAGATTCGACAATTGCTTCAACTCTTTGTCTAAAGCCTATCCCGGTTAAATAATCATATAAAATCTCTGCCTTCTCATTTTTACCCGTGGATGCAGCTTTTTCACGCGTAATTGATTCCAAATTAATTCTTAGTGCCGTAGCTAATGCACAAGCAAGCTTAATATCACAAACCCAAACACCATCACGAAAGACGAAACCTTGCACATTTTCAGGCAAAGCTAATGAGATAATCACTGCTATATCTGCTTTAATTTCTCTTTGATCATCTTTAAGTTTCTGTATCCAACTTTCACTCCAAGATTTTGTTTTTTTAGATTCCCATACAATTTTTCCACATTCCCGGTTAGAGCGATTCAATACAGTTTGAATAATATCTGCACCTTTTGTACCTTTCGGAACGGGAAGAATAATATCATTAGGGAATTCAGTTTTTAACAACTCTTCTAGCTCTAACTCTAGCACTTCACCTTGAGTTTGCTGAGAACCTTGTTCTAATTTTCTTGCCAGTTCATCTTTTGCTTTGGCAGCATCCATGAGCTGTTTTTTAAGTTGAGCGACTACATATTGTTGCTCTTCTATTGCTTTTTTGCTTGCCTCTTCAATAATGGCTGCTTTAGACTCTTCCAATTGGCGTACTTTTTCTAATTCGAAAGTTCGTTTTGCTTCTTCTAGTTGCATTTTTTCTTTTCGAAGCTCAACTTCAACTTTAGTTGCTTCTTTTAACTTTTCATCTTTACTTTTTAACTGTACTTCTAAAAGAGCGGTTTTTTCAGCTTGCTCTTTCTCAGCTTCCATTCTTGCTTGCTCAAAAAGCTTCATTTTCTCTATAGTGAGCAAATCAGCAACTTTTCCTTTTATCACAGAATCAAGATTTTGCTTATTCTTTTCAATTTCGTCGACTTTTTTCTGCAGATCTTTCTCTTTTTTTATTAAAGAATCTTCTTTAATCTTCTGCTCAGCCTCAAAACCTTTTTTAATCTTTTCCTCGATTTGCCTGGTTAACACAACATCAATTGAAATAGATTCACCACATGTGGGACATTGAATAGTTTGTTCATTTATTGCCATATTAATACCTCTAAAATTAAATTACTCACACGGTTTGTGCTACCATCATGTCCATCAATTATGGTAGATCGTCTGTCTATTTTTTCCACAAAGTGGTTAACTTTTTACGTTTTTAAAATGTCTTTTCAAAATATAATATATATTAATTATTAGCCCACTTTGTAAAAAACCTCTTGAAATACATTGCCCCACCACAAAATCTAATAAAATCTTTCTTCCAATAAGAAATTTCACTCTCAGATATCCTAAAAAAGAGTATATACATGAAAAAAGTGAAGATCTTCTTCTTATTCCTGATTATAATATACCCTTGAAGTAATATGTCTTTTATGTAATACTTTAGTAAGGTTTATAGTTTATGTGGGAAGTGGAATATACCAACGAATTCGGTGATTGGTGGGAAAATTTAACGGAAGAAGAACAAATCGATATCGATGCTTCCGTCAGATTATTAGAGCAATGTGGTGCTAATTTAAGATTCCCCCACTCTTCGGGAATTCAGGGATCAAAGCACCCTCATATGAGGGAGCTAAGAGTTCAGCATAAAGGAAGACCTTATCGTATTCTTTATGCTTTTGATCCAAAACGAGTAGCTATCCTTCTCATTGGAGGGGATAAAACAGGAAATAATCGTTGGTATGAGGAATATGTTCCCATAGCCGATGATTTATATGATGAACATATTGAAACTTTAAAGAAGGAAGGGTAAAAAGATGGCCAAACCTTTCAATAATTTACGCGATAAAATGTCGCCGCAAGCTCAAAAAACTTCTAAAGAAAAAGCTAAAAAAATGCTGAGCGAAATGCCATTACAAGAACTACGACAAGCTCGTCAATTAAGCCAAGAACGCATTGCTGAGGTATTATCTACTAAGCAGGCTAATGTTTCTCGCCTTGAAAAAAGATCTGATATGTATATCTCTACACTTCGCAGTTACATTGAAGCCATGGGCGGTCAACTTGATATAATTGCTAGGTTTCCTGATGGTGACGTGCATATTAGTCAGTTTAAAGAAATTGAATCTTTACAAAATTCTAAATCTATTCAAAATTCAGGTTAATTAACCATAAAACTATAAGTAATAAATTTCTACTATCGGATTAAACCTAATATATTTTTCTTCAAATAAACCAAAACTGGATCCCACATATTTGAATATCTAAGGCACGTTTACACGTGCCAAGATATTCTAAATTCTGGGATGACAAGAAAAAGCTTGAATGCATAAAAGTAATACATTGGTAATAATAAGAATCAACTTATTAACCTTTCTTTTTTCTTTTAATCCAAAAAGAAAATTTAACCACACCAACTGTAAATAAAGCTAATCCAATGCACACTATAAATTCTAATGCCACCATCTTCCACGAAAATGGCATACAGTTTTTATTAAAAAAACATGAAGCCTCAATTGAAGCCATTACTATTAAGACTACAAAAAAAATAAGCCAAAATAGTTTTTTTAATGAAATAGTTTTATCTACTGCTTGCTGTGTAAATATGCCCGAAAGAAAAGAAGCCAGACCTTCGAATAATAATTCAAACATTATTTATCCTGGGCTATACCTTGTCCGGCTGCATTTATAGCGGAGAACCCTGGTCGCCACGCTAAATTTGCTGCAACACCAGCACCTGCAGCTTTTACGCACATACCACCTACTCCACCAGTTAATGCTCCACTAGCTGTAGATATACATGCACCTTCTAAAGTCATGTCTTCATGTTTTCGATGTTTATTAACAGCATATACAGCCAAGTTTATAACTGATCCAACAACAAATCCCCAGAAAAAACCACCTTGAACTTCTGAAAGATTTTCCTGTTCTATCACTCTCATATCAAATCCTTTTTTATTTTTAGTATCTAATTATGCGGAACGAAGAATACAGGAATAATCTTTAGTTTTGCAACTCGAAATTAAAACAATACAGTATGTATCAACCCAGCGTATTTTTGGCAATTAATTTATGATAATCCAAATCTTGTGGATATTTCGCTACAAACAAACTCTGAGGAAGATGTGTTTTCTTTTGGAGTGCGTTGTTTAAAAACAATACTTGAGTTTTTAAATTTAATGTTTCAAAAATAGGATATTGTTTATCTGAAGCATTGTCTTGAACAAAGCCATTTGCATCATAATCAACGCTTTTTTGAGAAATTAAATCATCTAGCTTGTCACGGAAAGGATGATTTTCACCAATGTTCATGGCATTTAAAATATCATTTCTTTGTTTTTTTAAGCTTCTTCTTTTTATAGTTATATCGTTAGTATCTTTGCTCATGTATTTCTCAAATTTTGTTTTCCAATACGGAACAGAAACTGGCACAGGAGGTTCAAACTCTATTTTTTCGGGAGCCTTATCCGCTTCAGCTACTGGTGCACGAAAACGATTAGATAACTTCGCTATAAAATCTTTAGGGAAATAAAGCTCAAATGCATTAGATAAGTAATTAATACAATTTCTAGCTAAGCTATGATAACGATTTACTATAGTGAAAAAATACTCGCCTATCAATATTAAAGAATTTTTAGGCTCATAATACAATTGAGAAACAACAAGAGGTAAATTCGCTAATATCAATCCACTTAATGGTAAAAGCCCAAAGGTTCCCAAAAGAGGTAAAGCTAAGTGCATACCATAAGCAGTGAATGCAACCTGCGCCAAAGCTGCTAAAGAAGCAAGAGCAAGTTTACCGAATGAAAATAATTTTCTTTTAAAAACATTTTCGTTTTTAATTGTTCTTTTGAATGCCTGAAACGTGTCAAATACAGGCGTCATGGGAATTTGATAAAACAGTACGGAAAGTAGATCTTCTGAAAAATCTATTTTTTTAAACTCCGCTGCTAATTTTAATCCTAAATAGAAACTCATACCTACAAAAGACAAACCTAATGTACCACTGCTTAAAATGCTTCCAAACCAGGGCATTTGATAAGTAATAAGCTCGATAAGCTGCTCTAGCGCTCTGCCTTCAAGCTTAAGGATTATAAACATAAATACAAATGGAACAATAACACTGCCCAAATAAAAACCTTTTGCCCACAAACGGTATTTATCGCTGTAATTGTCAATATTACGCTCTAATGCTTCTAAGGCATAAAATATGGGCCAAAAAACGTTATAAATCAAAGGTAAATGTTTCGCAAAAGCACCAAAAAAATGGAAGCTTTCATCGTTTGCTTCTTTTATGCGAAACCGTAATTCGGGCCTATATTTTTCTTTTACATTTGACAATACTTTAAAAAGGCTTGCTTGATCTTGCCCATTGATCTTCATATACCAAGTAACAAAAGGCTCTTGATGGCTACCCGGCGTTAATTTATCTGTGTGCCAAAGTATAGCTAGCTTTCGGTAACGGATATTATTTAATTTTTTTACCGCATTACCTTCCCACAAAAAGCTTTGCAATATATAAGCAAATTGATGCTGAATATCCGCAAGCTCTTTAGGAGTATATTGATTTTTTTGGTTTTTATCGTACAGCTCTTGTAAGGCTTGTTTAAATTGTTCTTCGTTCATTTAATTACCGAAATTAATTTTATAATAATAAAGGAGATTATTTTACCTCATCTACCCTTTATAACAAGCAAGAAAGATACCTAATTCTAAAAAATTAACACAATAATTTAAAATGTAGTCGACCGGTTAATTGGGTATGGTATTGCCAATAATAAATGTATTCACTATCAAATAAAGACTTATGCACGCCAAGATATTCTAAATTCAAGGATGACAGCTTGAAAATTTTAAGTTTTAAATTTCTTCTGAAACTTGATCCAAAGCTTTCATTTCACTTTCATCTAAAAATAAGATGCTTGATAATTTACCAAGAAAGAATATAACTAATGGTACACAAATCATTAAATAATAACGTTTACTAGCTCGACTAGGCTGGTAGCCAAATCTATTACTTTCTTTTTCACCAGGATAAAAAAATAGAGCAAGAAAAAAAATGATTTCAATTGGAGGAATAAGGCCCACAAGCATCCACCAAGCAGACAAACCTATATCATGTAATCTTCTAATTTTTAGCATTATCATTTTTGCAAGAGTAAAAATAAAGAAAAATGCTGCTAAAAAAGAATATACATTTACAATCCACTCTATAGAAGCCAAAACATATGCTGCAACAAAACTCAAACATAACCAAAGAATAGTCAATCCTAAAAACTGAATTCTATTTACGCGAGGACCTATCGAAAAAAAATGATTTTTTTTAGGTTTTTCAATAACTGCTTCATTATTCATCAAATACTTCACTTTCTTACAAAGATTAACTTTTAAAAATACAAGAAAAAGAGTCTATCATTAAAGGATGTCAATTAAAGCGTAATTACACCTATTATTACCCTTCGTTATCCAATAAAACTAAAACTGGAGCTCACATATTTCGCAAGAAAATAGAAAGTTAAAATAAGTAGTAAAAATGTTATGGGTGCACTAAAAATTAGCAAATACCTTTTTTTTGTAGGTACTGACTGCGGACCAAAGCGATTATTACCCTGGGTCCCTGGATACAAGAAAAGCAACCCAGAAAAAATTAGCAAGCCAATATAGGGCACTAACAGAAATAGCAACCACCATCCTGAACAATTAAAATCATGCATTCTTTTTATTGCTGCCAAGTAGGCACCAAAAAACGGAAAGAGATAGAGAGCCATACCTAAATAGCCTGGCCAAAACCCTAAAAATCCAATTATGACAACCAGACAAGAAAATACATGCCAATTTAACAGTATTGCTAAAAACTCTAGTCGATTGATTCTAGAATGAAGTCGAAAAACATCAAAAATGTTAAATTGTTTTTTTGTTTTTTGTTCTTGATAAAAGCTAGCAGAATCCATGCTAAACCTCAGAAAAAATGAATGGAGATTGTACTACATCAGACAGTCCTCCTTCGCTAAAGCTTTGGCGGACACAAGAATTTTTAAAGTTTGGCTATGCCAAACTAACAAATTCTAGTGGTAGGCGCGAGTGGGATCGAACCACCGACCACTACAATGTCAATGTAGTGCTCTACCACTGAGCTACGCGCCTAAGTGAATAGTTGAGGCAAAAAGATATCATTTGAGTTGCTCCAAATCAAGGGCTAACCCAAAAAATGGCCATTTTTAGTAACCACTTTTCAAAACTTTGTCTTTTAACAAGATAATTTCGTCTCTAAGTTGGGCAGCTTTTTCAAATTCGAGGTTTTTAGCGGAAAGATTCATGTCTTTTTCTAGTTGTTTTATTTTGGTCATTAACTCTTTAGGCGTTAAAGCAACAATCGCGTGGGCTATTTGATCATTCTGTTGCTTAATATCTTGCACTGTATCAGATTGGGTTGTTTTCTTACCCCGTTTTTTACTACGGCCTGTTTCAATCCCTAAAGCTAACCCTTCTAAAATATTATTAATTGATTTCATAATAGTTTTAGGCGTGATACCCATTTTTTTATTGTAAGCTATCTGTTTTTTTCGCCTACGCTGGGTTTCATCTAAGGTTGCTTGTATGGATTTGGTTATCTTATCGGCATACATAATAACCTTACCTTCGGCATTTCGTGCAGCCCTTCCACTAGTCTGAATCAACGAACGAGCTGAACGCAAAAAGCCTTCTTTATCGGCATCTAATATTGCCACTAAAGACACTTCAGGAATATCTAAACCTTCTCGAAGCAAGTTAATGCCCACTAAAACATCGCAAGTTCCTTGTCTAAGTTCTTGAATAATTTGAATACGTTCAATCGTATCAATATCAGAATGTAAATATCTGACTTTAACACCTTGCTCTGATAAATAATCGGTCAAGTCTTCAGACATTCGTTTGGTTAAAGTAGTAATCAGCACACGTTGTTTGAGTTTAACTCGTTTATTAATTTCAGATAAAACATCGTCAACTTGTGTGGCAACTGGGCGAATGTCGATTTCGGGATCTAATAATCCTGTTGGGCGCACCACCTGATCAATAGGTTTACCACTTAAATTTAATTCATAATCACCCGGTGTAGCTGAAACATAAATAGTTTGAGGTGAGCGTTCAACAAATTCATCAAATTTCAAAGGCCTATTATCTAAAGCTGAAGGTAATCTAAAGCCGTATTCTACAAGCGTTTCTTTACGTGCCCTGTCGCCTTTATACATTGCTCCAATTTGCGGCACCATGACATGTGATTCATCTAAAAATAAAATGGCATCTTTGGGCAGATAATCGAATAACGTAGGGGGCGCTTCACCTGGTTGTCTGCCGGTTAACAAGCGTGAATAATTTTCGATACCCGTGCAAAAACCCAACTCTACTAACATTTCTATATCATATAACGTGCGTTGTGATAGTCTTTGCTCTTCGACTAATTTGTTATTTTCTCTTAGTTCAGCCAAGCGCGATTTTAATTCGACTTTAATTTCTTCTACTGCTTTTAAAATTAATTCTCGTGGCGTAACGTAATGCGATTTGGGGTAAATCGTCACCAGATCGACTTTTTTAATGACTTCGCCTGTTAATGGGTCGAAGTAATAAATCATATCGACTTCATCGCCAAATAATTGCATCCTTACGGCTTCTTTTTCTGAATCGGCTGGAAAAATATCAATCACATCACCTCGTACCCTATAGGTGCCTCGGTGAAAATCTAAATCATTACGGGTATATTGTAATTGTGCTAGGCGGGTTAAAATGGCTTTCTGATCGGTGATTTCATTTTTTTTGACGATTAACAACATCGATAAATAAGCATTGGGATCACCCAAACCATAAATAGCCGAAACCGTGGCCACCACAATGGTGTCTTTACGTTCGAGCAAAGATTTGGTGGCGGATAATCGCATTTGTTCTATGTGGTCGTTAATTGCCGCATCTTTTTCTATATAGGTATCAGAAGAAGGTACATAAGCTTCTGGTTGATAATAATCGTAATACGACACAAAATATTCTACGGCGTTTTCCGGAAAAAATTCTTTCATTTCGCCATATAACTGTGCTGCCAATGTTTTATTGGGAGCCAAAATTAAAGTTGGGCGCTGCAATGCCTGAACCACATTCGCCATCGTAAAAGTTTTACCTGAGCCCGTCACCCCCAATAAAGTTTGGTGCGCCAAACCATCGTTCAACCCTGTGATTAATTTTGCGATAGCCTGAGGCTGATCACCCGCTGGTTTGAAAGGTGAGTGAATTTTAAAAGGTTTATGTTTCACTGATTGCTTCAATGTTATTTAGCCTAGTTTCTTGATTGAATAGATTAAGATACAGTAGCACATTCAATTTATTTTATATACAAAAAGTTAGGGAGAATACTTTGGATATTAAACTATCAGATAACATACAACGAATTAAACCTTCTCCTACCCTCGCGGTGAATGCAAAAGCACAAAAAATGATTGCAGAAGGTAAAGACATTATTGCTTTAGGCGTGGGCGAACCCGATTTTGATACCCCAAAGCATATTAAACAAGCGGCTATTCAAGCCATTGAGTCGGGTAAAACCAAATATACTGCTGTAGATGGCATCCCAGGCTTAAAACAAGCTGTTTGTCAAAAAATGGCCTCTTTTAATAAACTCACTTATCAGCCTAGCCAAACCATTATTTCTACTGGCGGCAAACAGGCAATTTTTAATATGGTGCTGTCATTACTTAATCCGGGTGATGAAGCCATTATTCCAGCGCCTTATTGGGTAAGTTATTACGATATGGTGCTGTTTGCTGGTGGTAAACCAGTGGTGATTGACGCAGATATCAAACAACATTTTAAAATTACGCCCGAGCAATTATCTAAAGCCATTACGCCTAATACTCGGCTATTTTTTATCAATAGCCCCTCTAATCCAACTGGCGTAGGCTACACACGCCAAGAATTAAACGCCTTAGGTAAAGTACTTGCTGCACACCCCAATATTATTGTTGCAACCGATGATATGTATGAATACATCTGGTGGGCTAAAGAATCTTTCTCCAATATTGTGATGGCTTGCCCCGAACTCTATAACCAAACCGTGGTCTTAAATGGTGTTTCTAAAGCCTATGCCATGACAGGCTGGCGTTTAGGGTATGCATGTGGTCCAGAGAAGCTGATTAAAGCCATGAATACCTTACAAGGCCAAAGTACCTCAAATGCTTGTTCTATCTCTCAGGCTGCGGCTGAAGCCGCTTTAAGAGGCCCTCAAGATTCCGTTGCTGAAATGGTTCAAGCTTTTAAAGGCAGACATGATTACTTGGTCGAATCACTAAATAACTTAAATCACGTTCAGTGCCTGCCCGGTGATGGCACTTTTTATGCCTTTGCACGTGTACAAGATTTTATCGATCGTCAGCCTAGTATTCATAACGATCTTGAGCTAGCCGACTATTTGCTGCAAGAAGCCGGCGTGGCGGTGGTGCCAGGCTCCGCCTTTGGCGCAGAAGGATATATGAGATTATCTTTTGCAACTGACAAACACTTGTTAGAAAGCGCAATTGCCAGACTTGCTAAAGTGTTTAAATAGGTCTTAAATAAAAAGCAGAACGCAGATGCTGCTGTTTAATAAATGATTGACTTCAAAGGCATTAAACAGTAGTATTCCTGCCGTTGGCTTATTCCCCAGTAGCTCAGTCGGTAGAGCAAGTGACTGTTAATCACTGGGTCGGCGGTTCGAGCCCGTCCTGGGGAGCCACTTTATTCAAGCACTTCTTTTTAAATTTTTTAGTTAAACAACCAGTTTTTTAGCTTAGTATCTTAAATCATACTTTTTTAATATTTCATCTAAAGTTTTTCTGGGCGCAGTGCCATCTGCTAGCGATACCCCTTGAATTGCTTGGCGCATTTTTTTATCTTGGCCTACCAATTCAGTTAAACTATCTTTAATAACCAAGTGACGCTTGGCTATCAGATCTTCTAATGGCCCTGCTGCTACA